>NZ_CP157522.1:1500000-1662948 GCF_049075655.1 Methanothermococcus jasoni
TGAATCATTGGAACACTTTCATTTCTTGGAATTTTTGTAATATCAACATGAGCTCCTTTTTTCGAAACCTCCAAAAGCATACCCAATGTTCCCAGAGCTCCGGGGTTGCTTATATCTTTACAGGCAGTGGCAAGTTTTTCCTCACCAACTATTTCAAGGGCTTTTAACTGGTCTCTAACAAGTTTTTTTGATTTCATTGTTGTAGTGTCCCAATTCAAATTAAATTTTTCATGTATTTTTCCATCCAAATCATAGGCAAAAACTATTTTATCTCCAATTTGTGCAGTGTCGCTTCTTAATACATTATCCTTTTTAACCACTCCTGTGATTGAAACATCGAGAACATTGCAGGTAGCATCTGGATGTGTATGTCCCCCAACCATGGGAATTCCAAATTTTTCTACGCCGTCTTTTATGCCTCTTAAAACCTCTCTTCCAATATCGCAATCTTTTATTCCTATTATATTTGTCATGGCTATGGATTTACCACCCATTGCTGCTATGTCATTTGCATTTACTAAAACAGAGCAGTATCCTGCCCACCATGGGTCAGATTCCAATAGCTTTCCCCAAATACCATCTGCGGCCAATAATATGGCGTTTTCACCATCTATACCAATTATTGCAGCATCATCTCCAAAGTCGGAAATAATATTAAAATAATAATCGTTATCTTCAAATTTAAAATTGGATATGACATTTTTTATTTCTTTTTTTCTTAAAACTCCTTCGAAATTTTTTAATTCATTTACTATCTCTTTTAAATTCATAAAATCCCCTATTTTATTTTAAATTATAAAAATGTTAATATATTATATAAAAATTTAATTATTAATTTAATTAAGTTTAATTATTAATCATTTCGTATTATATATGTTGAATAAAATAATATAAAATAATATAAATTAGCTATTGAATATTTATATCTTATTATTTTTTTATTTTGAATTACTTTTTATATTTTTGATAAGATTCCTTTAAAAGTTCAATAACTGGAAGTTTTTTTCCAGCTAAAAACTCTATGCAGGCTCCACCCCCGGTGCTTATGTGGTCCAACTTATCTGAAACTCCCACAACACCTGCGGCAGCTGATAAATGACCTCCGCCTATGACAGTAAATGCCTCCGACTTTGCCATGCTGTTTAAAAGCTCTTCTGTTCCTTTCAAGAAGTTTTTATTCTCAAAAACACCTGCTGGACCATTTGCAACTATTGTTTTTGCATTGGATATAATTTCATCATATAATTTTATGGTTTCGCTTCCTATATCATGTATTGGATGAGTAATTTCTTCATTAAGGTTTAATTTTACTTCTTCTCTGTTTCCATTAACATTCAATGCTGCATCTATTGGCATCACTATCTTATCGCCGTGTTTATCCAACAATTCCCTTGCAATTTCTATCTGATTCAAATAACCCATATCTTCTATTACTTTTTTATTAGGTCCTATGTTGTAGCCCTTGGCAACTAAAAAGACATTTGCTACAATTCCTGTGATTAATACCTTATCAGCGGAATTATTATTTAAAACATTTTTAATAACATCGATACTATCGTCAGCTTTTGCTCCGCCCAATACAAAAATAGATGGTCTTTCAGGGTTTTGTATAACCTTGCTAAGTATTTTTATCTCTTTTTCCATAATTCTTCCAGCAATTGCAGGCATGTAATAAGCAAGACCTACCAACGATGGCTGAGCTCGGTGTGCCGCAGCAAATGCATCATTTATAAAATAGTCAAATAGTGAGTAAATTCTTTTTAACATTATGGTTTTTGCCTGTTTTTTTGGAGTAATGTCTTCCCATTTTTTCCAGTCCTTCAATACTTCCTCAGAATAAAATCTAACATTTTCAAGTAATAGTATATCTCCATTATCCATCCTCTTTATCGAATTTATCGCATGGGAGCCAAACATATCATCAATATATTCAACTTCCTTTCCCAATACCTCAGATAATTTTACAGCGTGAGACTGTAATGTTGTGAAGTCCTTTTTTCCAGGTCTGCTCTGGTGTGCCAATATTACTACCTTGGCTCCTTTATTGGAGAGCTCCTTTATTGTATCGACACATGCCTTAATCCTCGTATCATCCAATATGATTTCACTATTTACATCTATTGGACTGTTTATATCTACTCTCAATGCAACAGTTTTTCCATTAAAATCAAAATCATCTATGGTCAATAACATTATATCCCTCCAATGCTAAAATAATAACACCTGATAACATAAGTTTAGAACATATTTATAATTTGTAGAATTTATCATGATTTTTATATTTTATGTATTTATAATTTACACATAAATAATTATCACACACCACATATTGATAAAGCACCTGAAAGCCTTTTTGGATTAAATGAATTTTAAAATGTATATGCTAATTATAATCATGAAACAAAATTTAAACTTTTTCTAATTTAATTTTATTATTTTTATTATGTTATAATACATGGTGATATTATGAAAGGAGAATTTTTAGCCTTAATTGTGGCTACACTATGGGGAATTACGCCCCTAATCGAGAAAAAGGCACTTGATTACATTGACCCATTAACAGCTGTTTTTATTATAATATGTATGAATTTTTTAATAATATCCTCAGTTTTCATCATGTTTGGCAAAATTAATATAGCTGATTTATCATCCATTCCAATAAAACCCATTATTTATTTGGCAATGGTTTCAATACTTGCTGGCGTTGCTGCACAATATCTATTTTATAGAGCTCTTGAAGCATCATCCCCTTCAAAAGTTGTAATAATTACAAGCATGTACCCATTAATTACCATACTTGCTACAAGCATAATTTCAAAGGAATTTCCATCCATTAAAATGGTATGTGGTGCTTTTTTAGTATTTATGGGCATTTTCCTGGTCATGGATTAAATTATCTGTATAATATTACATTATATTATCAATACATAATTTATATAAATATATAAAAATAAAATAATAATGATATAAATATCATAAAACATATGTAATATTAGGGAAAAATATTAATATTGATATAATTATAAGTTTATAAATAATCATTTTATAATATTATATAATTTATTATCAATATTACGGCATAGGAGGATGGCATATGTTAAAAAAAATAAAAAAAGCTATTTTTGGAAATGACGAACCCCCTGTCCAGGTTCCTGTTCAGGACGATGAATATATAGTAATTGGTGAGGAACCTTCAGCTTATGAGATAAAAGAAAATAAAGAAATTCCGCTCCCAGAACCTAAGCCTGAGCCTAAAATAGAAGTGGAAAAATCAGAAGAAAAAATTGATGTTAAAAAACCAGAACCTGAGGTAAAAATAATTACCAAAAAAATCATGCCCAAAATACTAACAACTAGGATAAAATCCCCTGAGGATTTTAAAAACCTAAAAACGATTATAGAGCACGATATAATTATAATAAATCTTGAAGATGTGCCAGTTGAAGCTATTGAAAAAGAATTCTTAGATTTTAAGAAATACTTGGAAACATTGAATTACAACCTTGGAAAAGTTGATGACAACGTAATTCTTGCAATTAAATCTGGAATAAATATTGACAAATATACTTCGAATGTAGCTGAATAATTGGTGGTAAAAATTAAAATAGCAATAACTGGAACTCCCGGAGTTGGAAAATCCACGGCATCTAAACTATTGGTCAAAAAATTGAATGAATCAGATGATGCTGAAAGATTATGGGGACGTCAAAATTTTGAATATATAAATATAACTGATGCTGTAAAAGAAAACAAATTATACAGCGAAAAAGATGAAGAAATGGATTCCTATGTGGTGGATTTCCAAAAACTTAACGATTACATAGATAACATAATTAAATCTAAATCCAAAAATCTCATAGTTGATGGACATATAAGTCATTTGCTCGATGTGAATTATATTGTAGTATTAAGATGCAATCCTGAGATAATATTAAAGAGATTAGAAGAGCGAAATTATCATAAAAACAAAATTAAGGAAAATGTGGAAGCTGAAATATTGGATGTCTGTCTTGTGGGAGCTCTCGAAAATTCCGATAATGTATATGAGCTCGACACAACAAATAGAACTGTGGAATCCATAGTGGATGAGATAATTGATGCCATAAATCATAAAAAAACCAAATATGGAATAGTTAATTGGTTAGATGATTATTTTTACATGCTGGATTAACAATATAAATATGAATAATCTTTAAATACATACAATTTTTAATCTATTTTTTAATATTATTTTTTAATTATTTTATTTTTACGATAAACCGCCGAGAAGGTTCCAACGATTTTAATCGTTATACAAAACAAGGTTTTGTAAAATCTCTTACGAGATTGGATGAGAGGCGGACATCATTTTTTTATATGCTCCACTACATAATATATGAGTGTAATTAGAATAATAGCATATATATAAATTTGGTGAATTCCATGCAAGTAACCAGAGTGCTGACAATAAACCTAACAAGAAAACTAACCAATGAACAATTAACAATCATAAACCATTTAACCTACTCAGCATCAAAACTCTGGAATACATCCAATTATGAAGTAATACTACAAAACATTGAACCAAATAAAATAGATGTTCAAATGAAGGATAACTTCTGGTTTAAAAACCTACACTCACAATCAGCACAGGCAGTATGTCAAAAACTCTCAATTAGACGAAAACCTTCGGTTTTCGTTGCTCGCTTGCTACGCAAGCGATAGCATGGCAAAACTACTTCAAACAGCACACTAAAAGACCACGATACCAACCAAAAGATGGACACTTTCCAGTAAAATGGAAGAAACAAGGTTTCAAAATCATAGGCAATAAGTTAAGGTTATCCCTATCAAAACAAACTAAAAACTATCTCAAAGAAAAGCATGTTATCAAGTCCAAGTACTTATGGGTAGATTTATCGAAAACTCTACCGCTTGATACCACGCAGGTTAAAGAAGTTGAGATAGTTCCGCAGACCATCTATGGGATAACCTACCACATACTTCACTTAATCCATAAGAAACCAGTAATTCAAGAACCTATCAAAGAAGGTAATATACTAAGTATTGATTTAGGAATTAAGAATTTAGCAACCACAGTAACTAACACGGGCATCAGGCGAAAACCTTCGGTTTTCGCTACTCACCAACATCAGTTGGTGAAAGCAGTAATCTACGATGGAAGAAGGTTAATTTCTAAATTCCGATGGTTTGCTAAAAGTAAAGGAAAAATCCAATCTATCCTAACAAAGCAAGAGTTAAAATATAATAAACGATTATCCCGCTTAACAGTAAGAGAAAAGAATTATACTAAGGATTATCTACATAAAATAAGTAAAATGATTATCGATTTTGCAGTAGATAATAAAGTTTCAAGGATTGTAATCGGCGAGTTAAACAAAGGCATTTCAAGTATTGACATTGGAGATAGGGTTAATCAGCAATTGCATAGAATACCTTTTGGTAGGTTAGTAAGTATGATAATGTATAAAGCAGAAGAAAAGGGATTAACAGTAGAACAGGTTAATGAATCTTATACTTCTCAAACTTGTAGTAATTGTGGTGTAGTTAAAAAGAGTAATAGGAAGTACAGGGGTTTGTATGTGTGTAGTGAGTGTGGTATGGTTTTGAATGCTGATGTGAATGCTGCTTTAAATATTTTGAAAAAAGTATTTTCATGTAGCGTAGCCCTAAATCTCCTAAACGGAGATAGGGGTAGTGGGCTTGGCAACCCATGTAGGGTTAGACCCTACTAAAATTAGACGAAATCACTTCGTGATTTCGTTGCTCGCTTACTACCGTAAGCGAGAACCCCACGACTTCAGTCGTGGGAGTATGTCAGAAAAATTTAAAGTGGTTAGTATGGATAAAACAAATCAAAACAGCAACAAATACATTCCAGAGGAAATTTACAATATTTTGAGAAAACAGCACTATCAAATAAAAGACCACAGTGCTGTTAAATTGTGCGGATGGGTGAGAAAATCACTTCTTGAAAACAAAAACTGCTATAAATCAAAGTTTTACGGAATAGCAACCCATAGATGCATCCAATGCACACCGTCAGCAATTTGGTGTCAGCAGAGCTGTATATTCTGTTGGAGGGTTCTCCCAGCTGATTTAAATAAATACGATAACACCAATAACCAAAATATTGGCTATAAACTGCCAGAATGGAAAGAACCTGAGGAGGTAATGAACGATATTTTTGAAATGCATAGAACCATTATAATGGGGTATAAAGGCATACTGGACAGGATAGGGGAAGAGAAATTTAGTGAAGCCATAAATCCAAAGCATGTGGCCATATCCCTATCAGGGGAGCCAACAGTTTATCCCTATTTAAAGGAATTAATTGAGTTATTCCATAAAAAAGGTTTATCAACATTTGTGGTGTCAAATGGAATATTAACCGATGTGATAGCAGAAATAAACCCAACACAGTTATATGTTTCACTTGATGCCTATGATTTGGACAGCTATAAAAAAATATGCGGCGGAAAGGAAGCTCAGTGGGAAAAGATACTAAATACTCTCGATATACTCGAATCCAAAAAAAGAACCTGTTTAAGAACTACATTAATAAGAAACTACAACGATGACATAAAAAAATTCGTTCCACTCTATGAAAGGGCAAATACAAACTTCATAGAATTAAAATCTTATATGAATGTTGGATATTCGAGAAAAAGATTGAATCTTGACGACATGCTCAAACATGATGAAATAATCAATTTGAGTAAAACTCTTGAAGAAAACAGCTTCTACAAACTTGAAGATGATTCATTTGACAGTAGGGTATCCCTTCTTGTAAATGAAAATAGGAGGATAAATCCAAAAATTAAATTTGATTATTAATTATTAATTTTTTCATTAAATTGTGATAATATGCTTGTAATACTTGTAGGGCTTCCATCGGTGGGAAAAAGCACGTTCTCAAAGAGATTATCGAAGGAACTTTATAAAAAAGGAATGGATAATATAATTTTGGGAACTGATTTAATAAGAGAGAGCTTCCCAGCATGGAAGGAAGAATATGAGGATTTTATAAAAAATTCGACATACTACTTAATAGATAATGCATTGAAAAATTATACTGTAATTGTAGATGATACAAACTATTACAATTCAAAACGGCGGGATTTAATAAACATCGCAAAAAAGAACCGTAAAAATCATATTATTATTTATTTAAAAGCTCCCCTTGAATTGCTATTAAAAAGAAACATTGAAAGAGGGGCAAAAATACCAAATGAAGTAATAATAAATATGTTTAATAAGTTTGATGAACCTGGGAACAAATACAGTTGGGATAAACCAGATATTATAATCGACACTACAAAAGATATTGATTATAATAAAATAGTGAATAAAATAATAAACAAAAGCAAAAAACCATTTAAAGAAATAGAAGAAGCAAAAAAGGAAATATCTAAAAAAGAAAATATATTAAACGAAATTGATAAAATCACTCGAAAAATTATGGGGGAATATATAAGAAATAATGAGCTCCGTAAGGATGAGATTAAAAAAATATCGGAGCTCCGAAAAAACTATTTAAAAGAAGTCAAAAATAAAATCAATATGGATGATTACAATATAAAAAATGTTAAAGAAGAATTTAAAGAATTATTGAATAATTCATAATTAATAATAATATAAGTTTCTTACGAAACCTTGTAATCTGCAATAATCACTTCGTGATTATCGACCTACAAAGTCTCTTACGAGACTTTGTAATCCGTAAAATTCCTTCGGAATTTTAACCTACAAGGTTTCTTACGAAACCTTGTAGTATCCAAACTTTGGGGAGTATATATCAGCACTCTTTTTTAATTTTTCAAGTATGTCTTCAACTTCTTTTTCTGATATGTTGTATTCTGATGCCTTTTCAACAATATCCTCTTCATAAGCTAATCCATTATCTGATAATACAGATAATTCCCTTATTATATCCACTATTTTATCCATTTTATCGACTTTTGATTTAGGGAGCTGACCCATTGCCTTTCCTATGTCGTATTTTCCAGTTTCTGGGTCGTAAGCAACCTGATTTAAACACTCTTCAATAATATCTATGGCAATTTTTGCATCCTTTTCTTCAACCTTTTTTGATAATCTTGCCTTTGCGTGCATCTCTGAAATTCTTATTGCCGCTTCCAGCTGTCTGGCAGTCACAGGTATTGGATTGTCCCCTTCCCCCAACCTCCTCATATTTACATAATAATCTTTTATTAGTTTTTTTGCAGATTTTGTTAAATAAGGATTCTTTAACTTTGTTTCATCAACTTCCCCCATAAACAGCGAATGATTATCTTCAAAGTATGCACAGGTTCGAGAGTAGATTATATAATTCTTTATCAGGTTTTCATCTACCTTTATTCCATCTATATTAATAGAACCGAGTATTTTATAGTCTTTAACTGCTGTTTCTATGTGGGTGTTTAAAATATGTTCGGCTATTTCTTCATCCCTCTTTCTATCTGGAATGTCTTTTAGTGGAAATATTAAATCAAACCTACTTAGAAGTGGAGATGGAACATTTATCTGTTCTATCACCCCTAAATTTGGGTCGAACCTTCCACGCTTTGGATTACATGCTGCAAGAACAGCACATTTTGCGGGAAGTTTTACATTTATGCCTCCCTTATTTACGTGAATTGTCTGGGACTCCATGGCTTCAAGGATAAACTTCATTACATTTTTATCCACAGTGAGCTCATCTATACAGGCAGTCCCTTCATTAGCCCTAACAAAGACACCAGGCTTTACAACCCATCCATCCCCTATTTCTGTGCTTTCCCTTACAACATTTGCTGTAAGACCTCCACCTGTTGCAGTGGTAACGGATGCATAGGCATTCTGTGGAAACAATCTTGCTATCTTCCTTAACATTGTAGATTTACCAATCCCGGGGTCTGTGATTAAAAGTATGTGGCTGTCCTTTCTTAACTGTGAGCCGTCGGGAAGAAACTTTGTGCATCCCTTTATCTGCTGTAAAAATATTGCCTTCTTTACGAGCTCATATCCCTTAATTTGAGGTATAAGATACTGGGATAAAATATCCACTATATTTTTTTTCTTCCCTAATTCGTTCAATATTTCCATCAAATCGTAATTATTTATAATGTCCCTTACTTCTATTTTTTGGAAGCTCTCATTTAATTTTATTCTGTTGCTTTTAACATATATTTCAAAAACAGGCATATTTGGTTTTGTGAATTTTTTCATAACTGTTCCAACAACATCCACTCTTCCGGAGTATATTCCCTCAGAGTTCTCAAGAAACGCCCTAATACTCCTTGGTGGGTCGTCAGGGTTTTTCATAAGGTCTATGGGTTGTTGGATTTCCAACTCTTGTATATTTATATAGGTGGAACTATCTAAATCAAGAGACATTTCAGCTCCACAGTTTTTATTGTTGCAGAACATCTTTGGAAAGGTAAAATAATCGTGTATAGTTTTATACTGTATATTTCCGCAGTTTCTACATACAAAACATGCTTTTTTTAACAATGCACAGACTTTTGCCGCTTTTATTATGTTTCCTTCAAATTTTACAAGTTTATTAATATCCGAGGAGTTTATCTCATCTATCTTTTTTTCGCATCCAAGGGGTCTTTTAAATGCTATTTGGATTTTTTCCAATTCCTTTCTTATTTTATTGTCATCTCCAAAGAGCTCCATGTATGCTTCTTTAAATATGTAAAAAATAGTTCCTTCAACCTTTGTAGGATTTTCTATGATTATATCGTTTATTTCGCAAATTTCAGGATAACTGCTTAAAAAATCTTCTATATCAAACTCAAAAATATTATTTTCAATAAAATTTGATGAAAGATTTGTTTTTATATGCTGTTTTATTTTATCGCCATATGTATTTAGAAAATGCTCTTCATCGAATTCTAAATAATCCAATTCTTTATTCATAATATCCCTTGGCATTCTATATATTCCATTTATGGATTTTTAAATTCTAAATTTTTAAGTTTAAAAACGAGCTCCTTTAAATCTTCAATATTTTTAACCTTTATGTCCTTTTTTTGAGGGAATTTTAATATAACCTCATCAAATAAATTCGTGTTCATGGGTTTTTTAATGAGGTAGTAATATCTCGATATGCAATTTATTCTCGCAGTTATGAGCTCACTTAGATAATTTAAACAGGTATTTATATTATTCATATCGTCGGTAATTAAATAGCCTGATTTTTTTGATTTTAAAAATGCAATCCCAACAAGTATTTCTTCAAGTGGATACTTTATGAGCTCCTTTGATTTCTGCTGTTCCTTCTTTAATTCATAAAGAGATATTGCCAAATCTTGAAGGCTGTCCCACTGTAAATCAAAATCAACATTTCCATTGTCTATATCTTCCTTTTTAAGTTTCCATAGTGGAACTTCCTTACCATCAACTATTACTTCGTATTCCAGACATTTTTGGAATAATACTTCATAAACATCCATGTTTTCACTGTTAAATTGTTATTAATAAAATTCACTGTTTGTAAATAGTTATTACTTAGTGCTATTATAGGATATTGCCTATATTTATTAATTATATGTCGTAATTATATATTCTGCCAAGGGGTCTTCCCAATGTGAGTATTGGTGAGTTTTTATACTTGTAAAAGAGCTCTACCATTTAAATCTACAATATAACTCACATCGGGATTGGGTGGCATCAATCTCAACTCTCCTCTGGGTTCATCGGAGAGTAAATCATCGACCTTCACCCCAGTCACGGGAACCCCAACTCCGCCTAATAATTTTTCAACTAATTTAATTCCTCTTTTAAATACATTAAAACAACCAACAAATTGCCTATTAAAATCCCCACAATTATTGCATTTAACAACCTCCCCCTCTTGGGACTCCATTCTACTCCCGCATACGGGACAGGTTTTTGAAGTGTAGTGGGGATTAACATAAACAACAACACTCTTATACTCTAATTTCCCAGCTATTCTTCTCCAATTACTTCTATCTAAATCCCTATTGAATTTAGAGTTTTTACCATACATGTTAAACTTATCTAAATCTTCAAATACTAAAATTGCATTAGGAAAGAGTTTAGATAGTTGGGAAGTGAGTTTGTTAATAAAATCATTAACTCGATTTTTTCTCCTATTCCAGTATTTTCTAAGTAGTTTGCTAATCCTCTTAGGGGCTTTTTTATAGATTGATTTTAACCTATCGATTATTACATCATAAATCCCCTTAATCCTATGCAATTCAGACAAATCAACTCTAATCCAACCTTTTTCTGAGTGATATAAGTCCAATGACTTTAAATTACTATCAATTCCAATAATTACTTCCTTATCAGATAAATCCAACTGTCTTTTGAAGGTTATTAATGCCTCATTATCCTTTAAAATAACCTCTCCAACATTAAAGTTCTTAATTTTTTCGTAGAACCACGCATCCTTAATATTTAAAACCAAATACTCCTTTCTCGGTTTTATGGTAATTCTTATATTTCCATTTTCTTTATCATGTCTTATTAGGGTGTTTTTAACTCTAACAAAAGGTCTTTTGAATGTTGGTTTGTTTATTTCCCTGTTACCGTTTAAATAATTTGATTTCCAACTGTTTATTGTAGAGTAGGCGGTTTTAATAGCTCCATCGATATAATGAGATGCAAACTCCCAACCTTTTAATGAGTGATTTCTTAACTCTCTTTTGAAATCTTTATCCTTTGGAATTTCTGGGATTAGTCGAGTAGTTTTGTAGTATTTGTATTTCTTTCCTACTTTGTATCGATGTTTAATTGTCTTTTCTTTCCAATTTATATTTTTCCAAATAATATTAATGGCTTCATTTAAGATTTTTAGAAATTCTTCTGGTAGGTTTTTTAAATCGTAATTGTGTTTAACTTTGTATGTTAGGATAATTTCGGTTGGGATTTTGTTTTTATTTGGCATTATCCACCCTTATGATTTCTTTAATTGTTTTGATAAGCTTTTTATACTTGTGAGAACGCATTCCCTAAAGCTTTCCTGCAAAGTGGGAAACAATTGTTATTAAATCTTCAACCAATTCTTCTTGTGGGGTCTTCTGTCGTTTGTTTATAATTACAATTTCAGTCCCATAAGATTTAAAAAACTCTTTTAACGTTTCAAAACCAAATCTCGTCAATCTATCTGAGTAAGTAATTATTACTTTCTCAACCTCTCGGTTTATAACCATTTTTAAAAGTTTTTTGTAGTTTTTCCTCTTTTCATTTAATCCACTACCAATATCTTTTAATATTTCCACATTCCAATTTAAATCTCTTGCGTATGATTTTATCATGTCTATTTGTCTTTCTAAATCATCCTTTTGTGTATTTGATGATACTCTTACATATCCGATAATTTTTCTTTGTTCTTTGTCTTTAATTCCTAAGATTCGTTTTATCTCACTCTCTGGAACTCTTCTCTTTCCTCCTATGGTTCTAACACATTTAATTTTTCCCTCCCTATCCCATTTTTGCAGTGTTTTTATATGAACTCCCAACAATTCACAAGCTTCCTTCATCGTATATACTCTTTCTAAACTCACATTTACTCACCAATAATAACTAACACTCATCTAATATATAACAGTTTCGGAAGGTATATATGATTTTATTTTTATGTTATTCTGTGATATAACTTCAATCTGACTTATAACTAATCTCGTATTATTTTAACTCCGTTCTTTTTAGCCAATTCCTGTGCAGGTTTTGTAAATTTAACCCTTTTACTAACGTGGAACACAGGTTTTGCCCTAATTTTATTTGATTTTTTAATGTGTTTTTCTACATCCGCACTTGTTAATGTTTGTTTTCCGCTTTTAACTTCAATAGAGTATTTTTTATTGCCCCTTTTTGTTATTATATCATATTCTGCTTTTTTATGTTGATTCAATCTTTTAACTGAATTTCGTTCTAATATTTTGTGCCCCGATTTTTTTAATTTGTTAGCTACAATACTTTCTTTTTTACTTCCTTTTCTTTTTGCCATATTATCACTTAAAAAATAAAAATAAATAAAAATACATAATTTTCCTTGGCTAAAACTAAAATAAATATAAGCAGTAATATGTTTTATATTTATTGCATATTATATTTGCATTTTATCCAAAAAATAGGTTTATTTCCCTTTCCGCACTTTCTTTTGAATCCGATGCATGCACTAAATTATCCGGCGTGGAATATGCAAAGTCTCCCCTTATGGTTCCAGCATCTGCTTCCAAAGGATTTGTTTTTCCAATCATTTTTCTAACAACAGAAATGGCATTTTCCCCTTCAATTACCATTGTCACAACTCTTCCTGATGTCATAAAATTTACAAGTCTTTCATAATAATCCCTGCCTTTGTGTTCTTCGTAGTGTCTCTCTGCGAGCTCCCGCGAAATTGTCAGCATCTTCATATCTAATATATCAAATCCCTTGTCTTCAAATCTCTGGATAATTCTACCCACAAGCTTTCTCCTAACTGCATCAGGTTTTAACATGACAAAAGTTTTTTCTTTCATAACGCCCCTCCATATAAAACTATAACTATAAAATAGCAAAATTAAAAATACCAAAATACCATAAAATAATATAAAGTATGTATGATATATAAGAGTTGTCAAAAATATACAACAACATATATGGTGAAATCATGATATGTATAATCATGGGAAGTGAAAGTGATTTAAAAATTGCTGAAAAAGGAGTAAATATTTTAAAAGAATTTGGCGTAGATTTCGAAGTAAGAGTAGCCTCTGCTCATAGAACACCTGAGCTCGTAGAAGATATTATTAAAAACAGTGATGCAAAGGTATTCATAGCAATTGCAGGACTTGCGGCACACCTTCCTGGTGTTGTGGCGGCATTAACAACAAAACCAGTAATTGCAGTTCCTGTTGAAAGCAAACTTGATGGAATGGATGCTCTTTTAAGCTGTGTTCAGATGCCTCCAGGAATACCTACTGCAACAGTTGGAATCGATAGAGGAGATAATGCGGCAATTTTAGCTGTTGAGATGCTCGCTATATCGGATGAAGAACTATCAAAAAAATTAAAGGAATTCAGAGAAAAACAGAAAGAAAAGGTTATGAAATCAGATGAAAAAGTTAGAAACTTATTCTAATTGGTTTTTTATAAGCTAATAATTTTTTAATTTTTAATATATTTGTTAATATAAATTTAATATTGCAATATAGCATATTTCCGATTATGGTAATTTCAATTATATTTCGAGTATATTATGATTATATTACGATTATTACTGTTTATGGGGTCTGTCCAATGTGAGCGTTGGTTAGTAAATGCTCACATTGGACTTGGGCGTCATCAACCTCATCTCCCTCTGGGTTCATTGGGAGCATGTCATCAGTCTCCTCCCCTGTCGTGGGGACCCCAGCTCCACCCATCAATTCGACAATTTGTTGGATGTTTTAACATGTTTAAAAGAGGTTTAGGAAAGTCTTGGGGTTGATTAGATTGACACTATAAACTATGCATGAAAACACTATATAAACATTTCGAAAACTAAATGCTCCCATACACTCACAAATACTCACAAAAAACTAAACAGTTTTAAACGGCTTAATTTTAATCTAATTTATTATCTATAAACTATATGGTGGAATTATGACTCAAATGACTGATGCCAAAAATAATATAATTACAAAAGAAATTGAATTTGTGGCAAAAGAAGAAAGGATGAATCCAGAAAAGTTAAGAAAACTAATAGCAAAAGGATATGTTGTGATACCTAAAAACATTCATAGGAACACAAAACCAGTAGGAATTGGAGATAGCCTAAGAACAAAAGTAAATGTGAATATTGGAACATCCACTGACTGTGTAGATATAGATATGGAGATAAGAAAAACAAAAATAGCAAATAAATACGGTGCAGATGCCATTATGGATTTAAGCACAGGAGGGGATTTGCCAGAAATAAGAAAAGCAATAATGGAAAATACTGATTTGCCCATAGGGACTGTTCCAATGTATGAAATAGGGGTGGAATCAAGGAAAAAATACGGTAGAGTAATCGACATGGATGAAGATATAATATTCAATGTTATAGAGAGGCAGGCAAAGGAAGGCGTAGATTTCATGACACTGCACTGCGGAATTACAAAAAACAGCGTAGAATCCTTAAAAAACGATAAAAGAATTATGGGAGTTGTTAGTCGAGGAGGTGCCTTTTTAACAGCATACATTATGCACCATAACAAAGAAAACCCACTTTATGAACAGTTTGATTATCTCCTTGAAATATTGAAGGAACATGATGTAACGCTAAGTTTAGGAGATGGAATGAGACCGGGGTGTTTATGCGACAATACAGATAGACCCCAAATACATGAGCTCATAATATTGGGTGAGCTCGTAGATAGATGTAGGGAAGCGGGAGTTCAGGTAATGGTTGAAGGTCCCGGACATGTTCCATTAAACAATGTGGAAACGAATATGAGAATCCAAAAATCACTATGCAAAAATGCTCCATTCTATGTATTGGGGCCTATTGTAACTGATTTAGCACCGGGATATGACCATATTACATCTGCCATTGGAGGAGCTCTGGCGGCATACTGTGGTGCAAATTTCCTATGCTATGTTACGCCAGCTGAACACCTTAGATTAATGGATGAAAACGATGTAAAAGAAGGGCTCATAGCTTCAAAAATAGCAGCTCAGGCGGCTGATGTTGCAAGAGGAAATCCAATGGCATGGGAAAAGGAGAAGGAAATGGCTATTGCAAGGAAAAATCATGACTGGGAAAAACAGTTTGAATTATCCATTGACAAAGAAAAACCTAGAAAAATGAGAGAAGAATTACCATCTGCTGATGAGAAGGCATGTAGTGTTTGCGGTGAATTCTGTGCATTGTTAATGGTGGAAGAAGCCGGAAAACGATAATTAATATCAATTTTGATTTTTAATAATATATTTTTGCTATTTTTTATTATTTTTATAATTATGCACTTTCATCCTTATTTTCAAATTTTTAATATTATTAATGTAAAACCTAAAATATAAATATTAAATATTACTTAGTTTAAAAATTATAATAATAAATAATATATAATGATAAAATAAGGTTATTTTAAAATATATGCTATTCTTGGATTTAATCTAAGGGGACGGTCTGAGAGATATATTTGAACCTAAATCAGGGAGGTCTATTTATGAATAATCTTTTAACTGTTATTTGCATGTTGATTTTTTGCTTGGAGATATTAAAGTTAAAGCTGTTAATGGTGTAAATTTTGAAATAAAAGAAGGTGAAACACTCTGCCTTATCGGTGAAAGCGGAAGTGGAAAATCAGTTTTGGACTTATCGATATTGAAGGACTAAAATTCTAAAAAATGGAGGTAAGTTAATATCAATTGAAAGTGAAAAGAAGGAAGGAAATGTTGCCAACCACCACTATAACGAAGAAATTGCAAAGGAGCTCCCTTTTTCAACGGCATTGATTTGGAAAAATTCAAAAAGATAGCGAATGAATGCAATTTAACATTTAAAATAGAAACTCTGGAATGCGAGAAGATAAATCTGATGATTATTTGTGAAAAAGTTTGTTGATATTTTAATTTATATTAAATAATGAATAATAAATAATAAATAGTATGTAATAATTTATATTAAATTACCTAAAAATATTAATAAATTAAAAATTCATTTTGGTGATTAAATGGAACCTTTGCAGGGTTGTAGGATGATTGGTGCAATTAGGGCATTTAACGGAATAATCGATGGATATTCAATTTTACACTCACCACCTGGATGTCATTCTGGTGTGATGATGTTGGAAGTTTTGCAGGATAACAGCGATTGGAGAATTGCAGTTTCTGGAATGCATCAAAGAGATTTGGTTTATGGTGCGGAGAATAAGTGTTTATTGGCAATAAAAAAGGTATATGACACATTTAAACCAAATTTTATTGTTGCAATGGATTGCTGTTCATCTGGTATTTTAGGAGAAGATTTAGAGAGTGTTGTTAATTTAGCAAAGGAAGAAATTGATAAAGATATAATCTATTTTAGCGGAGCAGGATACCACAGTTTGGCATATTCGGGTTATGATGAAGCATTAAAATCATTGATTCATTATGGAACAAAAAGAAACCATTCCGAACTCAATAAATTTGATTGGTATAAAAATCGATGATTTTAAGGCTAGGGAAGATATTGAAGAGATAAGGAGGATTTGTAGTAATGCAGGAGTTAATATAAATTCTATTTTAACTTGCGATACATTTGATGCCATAAAGAATGCTCCAAATGCTGAATTAAATGTTGTTTTTGGAGATGGAATTAAATTGGCGGAAGTAATGAAAAAGAAATTTAACATTCCTTATATCGTTGTTGATTATCCTTATGGCTTAAACGGGACATTGGAGTTTTTAAACTCGCTAAATGAGCATGTTAATGTTGATTTTGAATTTGTTGAAGAGGAGAAGAAGAGGATAATCAAAACTGTTGAAAAGGTTCAGTTTTATTTAAAGGGATTCTACGGCATGAGCTCAGCAGTAGTTGGGGACTATAAAGCATTTGGATTTGCCAAATTTTTGTCTGATGAGATTGGTTTTGATATTGATACCTTGGGCGTTTCAAAATTTTACAATATGGACAGCAAAATAAAGGAAATTAATGATATTGTGGAAAATATTGTTATAGACGATAGAAAGGAATTAGAAGATAAAATTATGGAAAATAACATTGAAATACTATTTGGTTCCAGTTATGAAAAGAAAATAGCACAAAATAAAAACATATCATTAATAAGGTTTTCTTATCCTGTGGTTGATGAAATATCTTTAAGTAATACTCCGCTTGCTGGATTTAAGGGAGTTCCTACAATTATTGAAAGAATTATCAATGAAATCATAAAGGCGTAATAGGTGGCAATATGCAATACAAAGAACAAAAAATAAGAATTTGCTCAAACCTTCCACTTCATAGGCAAAGCGGTGTTCCTGGGAAGGTTTGTGGAGCTTTAAGGATTGCAAATCAAATAAAAGGGTGTATCCCAATACTCCATTCACCAGTAGGCTGTGCATTTCAAAGGAAGATAAACACCTTTGCACCTTATGAGATAACCTACAATCTACCTTGCACAAATTTAACAGAGGTTGATACCGTTTATGGCGGTCATGAGAAATTGGTAGAAAAGGTTTTGGAGGTTAATAAAAAATACCATCCAGAGCTCATATTAATTATATCGACATGTGCTCCAGATTTAATTGGAGAGGATTACGATATTACATTGGATGAAGTCAGGGATATGATAGATGCAAAGATTATATACGACACAGGGAATGCAAAGAGAGCTCCCGTTGGTATGCAGAGTGCATTATATTCATTAGCTACTCAGGTAATGGAAGAACAGGAAAAATTGAAAAGAGTTTAAATATTTGCAAACTTTCATACCATAGAACAGACTCAGTTGATGAATTTGTAGATATTTTAGAAGAAATGGGAGCTCATGTTAATGGAGTTTATTTCAATGACAATACTGTTGAAGATATAAAAAACATCACAAGAGCTGAGCTCAATTTGGTAGATTTTCCAGCAGATTGGGTTTTGTATGCGGAGAAGAAATTTGGAATGAAATACCTTATGCCACCAAGATTAAAAATAGAGGATTCATTAACGACTTTAAATGGATTTGCCAAGTATTTGTATGCTATTGCAGAAGTTTTGGACTTAGATACGGATATAATTGAAAAAAGAAAAAAGGAAGCTGATGAAAAACTTGAAAAATATAGGAATGAATTAAAAGGTAAAAAAATAGCAAGTGGATTTTCAGTTCATGGAGGGGCAATGCAAACATTAATTGAAGATGTAGGGATGGAATGCCCTGTTTTAATATTAAAAACTAGAAGAATGAATTTAATGATGAAAGATGATGCTGTTAAGCATATATCCAATTCAATGACAAGATTTATTGAAAATCATCAGGGATATGCCCCAGAAGTATTGATAAATCCAACTACTGAGGAAGAAATAAAGGCAATGAAGGAGCACGGTATTGAATTGTGTGTAGGTGGAATGGAAAATAACATGTTTGAATATTTAAGAAATGGGATAAAATTATTCGATATGAGACGGATGATACAAATATCAAAAATGGGATTCAGCAATTCTGTAAATATAGCAAGAGAGACCTATAAAATCGTCTCCAAAGAACCAAAATCACACTTGCTATTGGGAAATATGGATTATTCAATGAAAAATCCAAGTTTATCAAACTACTGGGCAGATATTGTCGATATATTCCAAACATGCTGGTATTGTGAATGCAAGGACTAATTACTACATCCAATGAACTATATTTATGATTATATAATAGCAATAATACGGTGATACTATGAAACAAATAGCATTTTATGGAAAGGGAGGAATTGGAAAATCTACAACTGTATGTAATATAGCGGCGGCACTTGCTGATGAAGGAAAAAAGGTAATGGTAATAGGATGTGACCCAAAACATGACTGCACTTCAAATTTAAGAGGTGGGGAAGAGATACCTACGATATTGGATACACTTAGAGAAAAAGGAATGGAAAAACTCAGTTTAGAGGATGCAATAGAGGGAAAAAAGATTGAAATGGACGAAATTATTCATGAGGGATATAATGGCATATACTGCATTGAAGCAGGAGGGCCAAAGCCAGGATATGGATGTGCTGGAAGAGGAGTAATTGTAGCAATAGATTTGTTAAAGAAAATGGATATATATGAGGAATTAGGCGTGGATATAGTCCTTTATGATGTTCTTGGGGATGTTGTTTGTGGAGGATTTGCCATGCCTTTAAGAATGGGATTGGCTAAGCAAATTTATGTTGTAACTTCCTCTGACTACATGGCAATGTATGCGGCAAATAATATATGCAGAGGTATGAAAGAATTTGCCAAAAAAGGAGGGAGTAGATTAGGAGGATTAATTTACAATGTTAGGGGCTCATTAGATGCCTATGATTTAGTTGAAGAGATGGCCAATAAAATCGGAACTGAGATTCAGGCAAAATTCCAAATTCCATGCTGATTGCTGAGGGTGAGATTGAAGGAAAAACTGTAATTGAATATGCCCCTGATAGTGAAATTTCTACAATATATAGAGAGCTCGCTAAGAAGATATACAACAATGACACTGGCGTAATTCCAAATCCACTGGAAAATGAGGAAATAATGCAGATTGGGCAGGCAGTCAAGGAAAGGATTAAAAAAATGAGAAATTAATATTTATATTTATTTTATTTATTTTTTTATTATATTATGGTTTATTTATATTTATTAAAAGGCATAAGGGCGATACCATTGGATATATTATCTTATTTAACCCAAATAATTGTCTTATCATCAATTGGGATTATTATTGCAGGAATCATTGAGGAAACAAATCTATTGTCCATAATTAAAAAAATAACAAAACCATTATGTTTAGTCTCAAATTTACCTGAGGAGTGTGTAGTGGCACTATTGGGGAATTTCATAAATCCAACAGTTGGAAAATCCATGCTTGCCAAATTCTACAAAGAGAGTAAAATAAACAGTAAAGAAACCATAGCTGCAACAATAATAAGTCCATTACCAATAATTTTAGGGGAGAGCATATTTAGGGTGCAACTACCACTTGCCATTGTCCTTCTTGGGTATAAATTAGGGACAATATATGTGCTTTTTAATATGTTTTCTGGATTTTTAATGGCTTCAATTGGAATTATATATTCGAATATCGCTTTTGAAAGAAAACCTTTAAACATCGATACTAACAACAACAATGAAAAAATTATATTCAATAGGGCAGTTATTACAAAAGGTGTTGGAAAATCTGTAGAGCTCCTAAAAAAAGTAATTCCTATGATTCTGACCTACTCCCACGATTAAAATCGTGGGGTTCATTAGTAGGGTTTAACCCTACATGGGTGGCCAAACCCACTACCCCTACCCATTAATGGGTTCAGGGCTACGCTATGCACTTTCAACCACCACCAGCGGTAGAGTTTTCACTAACCCTACCCATTAGAACTTGGACTGGTAGCGTTACTTACTATTAATCTTCTCATATTTATATTTTACTACTAACTAATTATAATGTCCGCCTCTCATCCAATCTCGTAAGAGATTTTACAAAACCTTGTTTTGTATAACGATTAAAATCGTTGGCTTTCTCGGCGGTTTATCGTAATTTTTACATTACTAATATACTGCCTGATGACATTTGGTTTAACGGATATTATAAAAGAGATATTTACACCAATATTTGGCATATTGAATTTACCGGGAAGAAGCGGTAATGGTTTTAGTTGCAAATTTTGCCCATTTCTCCGCAGGATATGCCACTGTGGATATTTTGATAAAAAATGGGGTGCTAAATGAAAAACAAGCATTATTAACGCTGTTAATTGGAAATATAATTGGAGTAACTATGATATATTTAAAACACTCCATAGGGACTTATGTGGCATTATTTGGTAGATTTGGTCTAAAATTAGCCATGATTAATTATACTATATCTATTATTATAAAAATTTTATTAATAAGTCTCATAATGTTAATATTCTAAAAATTAAAAATTAAAAAAGAATATAGCATATATAACCATATTTTACAGGGTATATGCATTTAAAAACTAAGAATAGAATAAGGATAAATTAAAGTTAGATATAAAATATTTTTACATGCTAACTATTTTCTGTAAAATAGGGTCTGTGATTTCATCCTCAGATATTTCTTTAATTTCTTCAATTTTTACCATGGTTCTTTTTACATGGTGTTTGCTTCCAATGTCAGAATATATAAATTCCAAAGCATCCTCTTCTTTTAAAGCTTTGCATTCTTTTGTGAATACCATTGGTTCTTCTTTTCCCAATACTCTTCCTGTTATTCTGAATATTTTTGCCATTTTATCACCTTCTTGAATGTTATGTATATTATTTCTTCTCTCCTATTTAATCTATTAAATCAAGACCTTCCTCTATTTTTAACATCTCAGGTCCCGTGGTATCTCCACCTATAACAGCACCTTTTGAGTTTGCTATAATGCAGGCACCTACTGATGTGATACCTTTGTTTGCAGTTCCTCTCTCTATGCAGTCTATTTTCAAGACATCTTTTATTAGTTCGATTTCATCATCTGTTGTATTTGGATGAACTAAACAGCCTTTATTTGTGGCAACACCATTTGAACCTACTGTGGAAAGCCCTGCAATATCGCTAACTACGCTCTCAACATCGAGGATATCCTCAATAGTATTTCTAAATTTTTTTAGTTCTCTGGAAATTATACAGCCTTTATCGTTGGCCAATATTAAATTTCCAAATGCTGTGTTTTTGGCGCTTAATTTTTTAACTATAATTTCTATGTCGTTTTCCTTTAAAAATTCGATGATTAATTCTCGTTCTTTATCCAACGTGAATGGTGGAAGAATAAGACCATTTGAGTTTGCTACACATAGCGAACCGATTAAAGAACTATTTCCAATGTTTAGATTTTTAACTGGAATATCCAATACATTACTACATCTGTCTAAGGATTTCTCCTCGATAAAATGAGGAAACAATCCAAACTTTTCTGTTGCAAGAGAAAGAACTCCAATCGTAGATATTCCAGAAAAGTATTCTTTTATTATCATAAATATCACAAAATATATAATATAACCTAAAATTAAAATTTTTTATAATGAAATAATTAAGATTTAATTTTAATTATTCCACTAATGTAGCTTTTGCCACGCCTTCTTCTTTAACAACTTTAACTCTGATTCTTGCAGGGATTTTGTTTAAACTTCTTTCCCATATTTTTTCGTTGATGGAGTTGTCTAATTTTACAACTTCTGACTTTGTATGTCTTTTTAAGAACTCTCTAACTTTTCTTATAGCTCTCGGAGCTCTCTTTGTTGCTTTTGATTTATTTGTAATGTCTCTCAATGGTATTGTATATATTCTTTCGTCTTCCATAATTACACCTCAATAATATTAATCTCCAATATTAGTGTTTTAACCTTTCACCAACTTGTTGGTGAGTAATGAAACCATTTATGATTTCATCTGATTTATAGTTTAACCTTATTTTAAATAAAATAACCATATAAAAAATAATATTTAAACATTATGGTTATAATATATTACAAATTATAGTTAATTTAAAAGTATAGTTAATTTAAAAGAAATGTTATTATATTTTCTTATAGTTATGTATTCTTAATATATAAATTTAAGGAAAGTCATGGTGAAAATATGAAAATGAACAGAACATTGAAAGCAGAAGTATTGATTGAAGCTCTACCCTATATATGTAAATTTCAAGACCAAAAAGTTGTAATTAAATATGGCGGTCATGCTATGGTGAATGAAGATGCTAAAAATTGGATAGCAAAGGATGTAGTTCTTTTGAGATTTGTTGGTTTGAACCCTGTTGTAGTCCATGGCGGAGGTCCTGAAATAAACAAAGCGATGGAAAAGATGGGAAAGGAACCAGAATTTATTCATGGTTTGAGAGTGACTGATGAGGAAACCCTCGATATTGTTAAGATGGTATTAGTCGGGAAAATAAACGGCGATATCGTATCAAAACTTGGAAAATATGGGGGAAAGGCGGTAGGTCTTTCTGGAAAATCTGGGCACTTAATTAAAGCGAGGAAAAAAATTCAGTATGTGGTAAAAGAGGATGAAAAAATAGAAGTTGATTTGGGTAGAGTTGGAGAAGTGGAAGAAATAAACACTGAATTAATTGATATATTACTTGAAAAAAGATATATTCCAGTAATATCTCCAATAGGTATCGACAATTACGGAAATGCATTTAATTTAAATGCAGATATTGCAGCAGGAGATATAGCTGGAGCAATTGATGCAAAAAAGTTAATAATGATTACCGATGTTGATGGTGTTATGGAGGATATAAACGACCCTTCCACACTGTATAAAAAACTTACAATTTCAGAAGTTGAGGAAATGATAGAAAAAGGAATAATTACAGGTGGTATGATACCAAAAATCGAAGCATGCATTAATGCACTAAATAAAGGAGTTGAAAGCGTTCATATCATAAATGGAAAAATACCACATTCTGTGCTTTTAGAGGTATTTACCGAAGAAGGTATTGGAACTATGATTATTAAGGATGAAAAATAAAAGAAGAAAAAACTAAAATAATAAAAATAAAACAAATTAAAGCAAACCTTGGTTCTCATCAAACAGATAAATATATAATTGTGATTATAGATTATCATAAAAAATTAGATGGACGTGATAACTGACGAAATGTTTCACATTTCGTTGCTTGACAAAAATCAAATGTTTTTGTGAATTTCGACGAAAACCTTTGGTTTTCATCTAATACTCTTCACAACTGCTTACGACATTAAAGTGTTTTAGATGAAGTCGATTAAATTAAGTAAATATTTAATTTATGATAGGAATTACGCTATATTATCTTTTTTCTTTTTTGATTCCCATGTCATAGTATATGTGAATTACAAATAATTAATATTTGGCAACCTCTCTATTATATATATTAAATAAATATGTAGCCAATTAAATAATTCTAAGAATGTGACGTACTATGTCTGAAAAAATAACACGCGCTGAACTTTCAAAGTTACTCAAATATGATGAATTAGATTGGAAAGAAAAAAATGAGATAGCTTTAATATTGGGTAATGTCCATGATGCTCGTGAAATCAAAAAAATAGAGGGATATATCTTAAAACTTGCTCAGGAAAAAAACTTAGTTATACGAACAAATTTAATAAAATCCATACGTGAGCTTTTGAACAATAACATTATTGACGAGAAAATATTTATTTTACTTTATTACATGGCCAATTCATCTTGCGACATAGTATCTAAATTTGCGAAGGAATACATACATTCCATAAACACAAAAATATTAAGCATGCATGTCGCACAGCTATCGAAAAAATTGTATTCGTCAAATCCTTATGAAATGATGTATGCCTTAATCTCCATTGGATTAATTTCCACAATTACGCCTAAATATGTGGAAAATATCCTTCCAGAGATTGTATATATATCCACCCATCATGAAAACAAGATGGTGCAAGGTATAGCCCTTGAAATCCTTAATGAATTTAACATGTTTGATAAAGAGTATATGCTGGAATTCTTTTCTTTAATATTAAATATATACATACATAATGCCAAAATAGATGGTTCCACCACTCCTTTACCAAGTGATAGAAAAAAAATTCAAGAATATGTAGTATATTTATATTTTAAAAAAGACTTGTGCAGAGAATCTATTTTGAATATATTGGCGTTATTATCGGACCATGAAGATTTACTTATAAAATCACTATGCAGTATTACATTATATGCCCATAGTGAAGCATTATTTAATGTATTAGAAAATAACAGCGAGTTAAGTGAGTATTTATTGGATAAATTAATAGATTTTATTAAAAATAACAATTGGATGATTAGAGTTTCTACCATGTTCTTATTTACAAAATTAATGCTTTATGATAAAATAAATATTAAAAAGGAGTATTGTTCGATATTTTTTAGAGAAGTTTTGTTTAATTTTAATAACGGAGAATATCTCACAAAAGGATTTACTCTTGAAATGCTATCCATGCTGTTAAGAAATAAAAAATATGTAGATGAGGTATCTAAAATCATAGAAAAAGTTGGCTTAAATAATATAATGAAGGAATGTCATTTATGCTATTATAACGGATTATATGTTGCGTGTGAATTAAATAAACATGAATATTTTTCAGCAAAGTGTTCTCCACACTTTAGAGATGATTTCCTTGAGGAATTTAATTTATTAACCTATAATAAATATATTAGTCTAATCAATTCCATAATAGTTTCTGTAAAAAGAAAGGTATGGTTGGGAGGTTGGTTAGATAGATATTATGCTGGAAAATATTTGGGAAATCTCATATATGTAAAACCCCATCATGCCAATAAAATGATTGATATAATATATCAACTATTGGACGATGACAATTACATTGTAAGAGGAACTGGAATATGGATTTTAAGGCTTATAACTGAGATGGGAATCCCCCTGCCAAAAGACATCATATCAAAATCTATTGATTCATGTTATGATTGGCATTGCGGCAATAGATTTGAATATGCCTTATTCTATTACACATTAATAAAAAAGTTTCCCGATATAATTGTCAAAGATAAATTACTCCTTCAAAAATTCATATCTGTAATAGTTACAAAATACATTACAGATGAAAACCCCTATGTTAGACACATGTGTATTACATCACTAAAAATTATAAAATTGGATGAATCAAACGAATTATGGGACTTAATTAGGTTGTTTAAGAATTACCATAAATTATCCATCTATAAAAGAATTAACTTACTTGAAAACGCCTGGAAAATGCTTAATCAGAGAAAACCCATAGTCATGTTTATTAAATCTATATTAAAACATAATATCGAACATGAAGAATACGACACTATTGAATCGGTTTTACTTAGGTTTGTAAATATAACCGATGAAGAATTAATGTATATAATACCAGAACTTGTCTTATTAAGGGGGAAATCAGAAGCTGCTGAAAGAATACTACACAACCTTGAACAGAAATACCCGGAGCTCCCCCATGATTTAGAGAAGTCTGAATTTCAAAATATTAACGAGCATATATCAACGATTAGAATGAAAAAATTAGAGGAATTGTTAATATATGTTAATGAAGGCTATCTAATAAGTCATGACTTGCTAGATAAACTTAAAGAAATAATAATTTATGAAGATTGTAAAATTAATGTGGATGTTATAATAGAGATTTTGAAGAATATGGGAAACGAGCCTGAAAGTAATAAGATAATTGAAGAAACATCTGAATTAATGGAGTATTTAAAGGAAAATCTTATACATTCTAATGTATTGAATATAAAAGATTTAAAATATAGAGATTGGAAAGAGATATATGCGAAGTTGTCAAATACGCTGATAGATGGACTTTCCAATGTATTTAAAAACGATAGTATTGAGGATATTATAGAATCATTTATGTATATGTTAAACAATAAAGATTGTGTAATTTTAAAAATAAGAATTGTAGATATATTACTTGAAAGTATATATACTAATGATGAGCTCCTAAAAAAATTATCATGTCATAAAAATACATTCCCAACGTTATTGAGTTTATATTTACGTAAGGGATACCATCTTTTGTCAAAAAAAGCTTTAATTCTTCTCGAAGAACTATCGCTAAGTAATAGTTATTGGATGAAAAATAATCTAATAGAATACTTTAAAAATAACCCGTCAAATTTTGAAAAAATATTATTCATTATGTCTGAAAACATTTCTACAAATGTGATGATAGAGATATTGGGATTTATTGAATACGTATTTAAAAACGAAATGGCAGTATGTCGATTAGATGATGCTGTGTATATCGTGAAAATACTGGAAAAAATTAATAATAACTACCCGTGGTTTTTATTTAAAAAAACCGTCGATGTTATATTATCCTGCCAGAGTATAAAAACAAACAGGAAGCTGGTTAAAAAAGTCGCTAAAAAGCTAATAGAGTATGCAAAAAATTCAAAAGACGAAATAAATAAAGAGTATGTGTCAATATATATGAAAAAATTGTTAGGCGTCCAAAATATAAATATAGAGGAGCTCGACGAAGAAGCTATTGAGAATATTATTGACATTAGTATAAAGAATAAGACAGCCAACAACAACAATCAAACAACTTAGTGATTCATGGATTTATTAAAAGACCTTTCTATATTATACTGCAATTAATATCAGAGCCCCGTAAATATTTTCTTCAAGTCAATATTTACATTTTCAACATATTCCTTTTGATTTTGCCCGTTGTGTTTTAAATTTATGGTTCTTATAAATAAATGTTCTTCCTCATTAAAGGCGTATTCTTTATTAAATTCTTTTTCGTATTTTGGATATAGTAATACTCCCTTTTTACAGTCGTATTTTTTTAAATAGGCAAACATTTGGTAGGCGTCGCTTTGATTTATATTGTAATTTTTAGTTTTATCGTCAATGAGATTTTTATATTTTGTATCAATTATTAAAAATGGCTTGTTGGTGTTATTGGAGCTATAAACTACAATATCGGGCTTTAATCTAAAAGTGTTATTATTGTTTTCATCGGTCAATAGGTAGAGCTCACTATGTTGTAAGTGTATTACACATTCATTATTAAAAATTTCATCATAATGTTTTTTTAAAATAGTTCCGACAAATTCTTCAAATAAATAATCCATGTTAAAAATTAAGGAAAAGGTTTTCAAATCCTTTGAATTTAAATTTGTTGATTCATTTAAAATAAACATTTTTGCCATTTCTATGTATGGCTTAAACCTCTCGTTCATTCTGTTGAATTTTACTTTTTTAAAATCGTTAATAGTAATGGTTTTATAATCAATATCACTTAAAACAAAGCTTAAATCACTTAAAAGCTTCTTATTTTTTGGATTGTTTGTTATGTTTTTTAGGAGCTCTACGGCGTATTTAAAAATTTTATTTATTAAATTATTTTCTGAAAATTCCGCATATTTGCAGTATAATTTATGTTTATTTATATAATTATGTTTTATTTGCTTTGTGGTGTGTAGTTTTCCTTTTAAATATGTTAAATTTTCCTCTTTTTTGTTGTAGTTTTTGTAAATTCCGTTTTCAATCTCCTTTAATAAATTTTTAGCAAAAAGGTATATATAAATTTCAAATAAATCATTGTTCTTTGATAAATTTGCAAAATTTTCCTTAATTTTCAATTTCTTTGTGTATGAAAGCATATATAAAAGGTTGGTAAGTGCTTCTTTTTGTTTTTGTTCTTCGTTTCTTTCGTTTTTGTAAATTTTAGGTAGAATTTGAATTGTTGTGTTGTTTATTTTCAGAGCTCCTACAAATTGTTTTGCTTTTATTGTTTTATGCCCATCTTTAAAAATTTTTAATTTTCTGTTTAGTTTTATAAGTTTTAGGATGTCTTTTTTAGACATTCCGCAGTGTTTCAACTCCCCAAATGTTTTCCTTTCATGCTCAAAAAAAGTAATAGTTTTATTTTTCATTTTACTCCCCTTATGTAATTACTGAATTTAATGCTTTTATAAATTCCTTCCCTTCATATTCTTTAATTTCATATAATTTTAAATCATCATCAATTAAATCGTAATTTATTTTTATATTTGGTTTTTTATCATCGATAAAGCCCTTTAAAATCTCCTTTAAGCATTCCCAATCGTTGTAAAAGTATTCCATTAATAAAGGTATTATTTCGTTATACCAAACAAATCTTAAATCATCTATATCTTTAACATTTAAAAAGTATGAATGCCCTATTCTGTGGTCTCTATCTTTTAAAAGTGTTATTTTAGTGTTTATTGTCTCCAATAGTTTTTTAAGGAATTCATCATTTCCTAATCTTTTGAACATTTTTTCAATGTCTTTTTTAGTGTTATTAAATTCCTCATCGTCGCATTTATTTTTCCATATCTTAATTAAACTATCCTTTGTTATTAAATCATAGATTGGCTCTATTTCTAGAAATCCAAATCTTCGCCTTAATGCTGTATCTAATAAGGCAATGCTTTTATCCGCGGTGTTCATTGTTCCGATTATATATAAATTTGGTGGCACTGCAAAAGGTTCTTTTGAATAAGGTAATTCTACTATCATTCCACCATCTTCTCCCCCTAATCGTTTATCCTTTTCTAAAAGTGTTATCAATTCCCCTAAAATGTTTGATATGTTCCCTCTGTTTATTTCGTCTATTATTAGGTAATATTTTGGTGCATCTTGGAAATCGTCTTTTGTTAGTTCTTTGTTTTTGATTGCGTTTATTACTTTTTGTTTTATTTGTTCATAGTCATTAATATTGTCAAATTTAATATTTCCTATTTTTATTGAATTTTGATGTTCTAATGAGTATTTATCTAAATATTCAATTTCAATTTTCTTTAATTCTTCAAGTATGGGATAAATATAGGAACGGTTTGATGCTCTAATGTCTGATGGTCTATTGATGTTGTATCTATCTAGCCAAATGTCTCTTAGTGTGATAATGTCGATAGTAATTATTTTGTTATGGTTTTTTTCTAAAATTATTTTTTCATTACTATACTCGTCTTCTTCTAAATAATCCTTAATTTTAAATGATATGCCTCTTACAGTATTAAATACGCTTTCAGGCGGATATTTTTCCTTAAAAATATTCATTAATGGAAAGAAGTGATTATTTTTTATAAAATATACAACAAATAAGTAATCCAATTTTTTATTAAATCTTTGTTCAAGTAAATATTTAAATTCTGCAAATTTATCCAACACTCGTTTATAATCCCCCCATTTCATGTCATCAGAATATTCAAACTCAATATCTAAAAAGTTATAAGCGAAGTCTACAACATTTTCATCAATTAATATAAATTTGTCAGGATATATCTTACATAAAAATTCAGTTGCTGGCTCAATGTATTCAAAATATTTTAAAAATGAAGAAAATAATTTCTTATTGTTATTTTCAGTTAATGCTAACCTTAGTAACTCATTAATGCGGTCTTCTTCTGCAAACCACCAATGCCAATCTAAATGCCAAAAATTTAAACTATCTAAATATTCACCATCTATTTTTTCATCATTTTTAACTCTATTTAATATTTTACTAAACTCTTTTTTAGTATTTTCATACTCCTTAATTAGTTCTTTACCTTTCTCCGTTTCTAAATAATCTTTAAATAAACAAATAAGAAAGTTTAACTCCTCACTTAATTTAGTATCATTTAAAAAGTATGTTAAAGTTGTCTGTATTTTATTGTATTTGTTCTTCAAAGCTTCCCAAATTGCCAAAATACACATTTTTTTAAATATTCCATCTTCAACTTCATAAATAATATTTTCCATTTCAGTTTTTGGTTTTAATCCTTCAATAAACTCTTCGTAGGCGAATGTCTGATGAAATGTAATTATTTTACTATGATTTATTTGATTTTCAATAAATTTCTTCGCTAAATATGTCTTTCCAACCCCTGGAACTCCATATAAAATTATTTGCTTTTTTCTTTCTAAAATTTTATCCATTTTATCAAATATTTTATTTTCAAATTCCATATTTTAACCCCTCTACATTTATAAAATGTTTATTTTTCATGCCTATTTGTTAATTTCTATTTTATAAATTATTTAACCTTATCAGAAATATCAGAATATGCCTTAACTTCCAAAAACTGAGCTATAAAAACCATTATTATACCAATACCAACAATAGATAACAGAGCTCCGCAAAAATACAACTTACCAATTTTATTAAATACATCCATATTTACATATTTCGATAAATTTGTGTATGCTTTCTTTATAAAGTGAGCTCCTACTACAATAGACAAATATATTATTACACCAAAGATTAACAAATAAACCGCAGTATCAATGGTTAATAATTGCGGATTTGATAAATATTTCATAGCGGATGACCCAAACACAAATAAACTAAGAACAATACCGCTTACAAACAAAATATAAGCATATAGATAATTTTTAAAAATAGATTCATCGTTGTATTCTTTTGATAACTTTTTTAAAGTGATTAAAATCATAGAACACCCGATAATCGATAAAATTCCGCCAAAAGCATAGGATAATATATTTATAAAAGCCCCAAGATTTCCAAAATTGATTTTTTTCATATTCTCCCCCAATATTGTTAAAAAATAAAAAAATAAAATAAAAAAAATGATAGGTAGCATATAATAGAATTAATTAATATGTTCTTGCAACTGCAATATACTCTTTTCCGTCGTATTCAGTAGTTCCAAGAACAGAAGCGTCTATTAAATCTTCAAACTCTTCGTTGTATATGCTTTCATCATAAGGTATTAGGACCACTCCTTTTTTATCTGCAAGTGTTTCTTTTACCTTGTCTATGAGAGCTCCGCCATCATCTTCAATTATGGTGATGAATGAATTTACTCTTTCACATGCTTTTTCTTTAATTGTTTCCATTATGGAGTTCATTATGTTGTTTATTTCATTTAGTAAATCGTCTTCATCTATTTGGAACTTTTCCCCAGAGTCTCTTCTATATAAAGTAATCTTTTTATTTTCTATATCCCTTGGACCCAATTCAATTCTAAGTGGAACTCCCCTTAATTCCCAGTCATTGAACTTCCTACCCGGTCTTATGTCCCTATCGTCAAGTTTTACCCTGAATCCTTTTTCTTTTAATATTTTATAAATTTCTTTTGCCTTGTTCATTGCAATTTCTTCTTTTCCTTTAAACAATAGTGGAACAATTACTATTTGAATCGGTGCAACATTTGGCGGAAGTATGAGCCCTTTTTCATCTCCATGAAGTGCTATAATGGAGGCTATGACTCTATCGGATATACCGTAGCATGTTTGATAGGCATAGTCCTTTCCACCGTCTGCTGTTTCAAATTCCAATTCAAAGGTTTTTGCAAAATTCTGCCATAAATTATGGACTGTTCCTATTTGCATAGTTTTTCCATCTGGGAATATGGTATCAAATGCCATAGTGTATTCTGCACCTGGGAATTTATCCCATTCTGGTCTTTTTGATATGATTGTTGGAATGCCGAGCTCATCAAAGAAATTTTTATATATGCTTATTGCTTCCTTTACCTGATTTTCAGCATCTTCCTTTGTAGCATGGGCAGTATGTGCTTCCTTAAATGTCATGATTTCTCTTAATCTGATAAGAGGTCTTGTGTGCTTTGTTTCGTATCTAAATGTATTCACTATCTGATAAACCTTTATTGGAAGGTCTGTATGCACTTTCATCCACAACTTCATCATATAGTATATTGATGTTTCAGAAGTAGGTCTTAAAGCAAGTTTAACATCAAGGGGCGTTGTTCCACCATGTGTCACCCAATAAACTTCATCTTCAAATCCTTTTATATGCTCCCCTTCCTTTGCAAGAAGGTCTTCTGGAATAAGCATTGGAAATAGTGCTTCGTCGTGCTCTGTTTCATCGAGCATGTTTCTTATTATTTCAAATGCGTATCTTCTTATTTTAAATCCATAAGGTAGATAAACACCGCATCCTTTTATTGGATATCTTAAATCGTATATTTCCGCTCTTTCAAGTATATTTCCATACCATTCTGAGAAATTTTCCACTGTTTCACCTATGTTGATTAATATAGATTAATAATGTATTTCTCCAAACTGTAAAAATACATAAAATACATAAAAATGAAATACTAAATGAAAATATAAATAAAATATTATTTAAATTATTTATAAATATACCTTATAATATATTATGCATCATAACATAAACAACTATTTTACAATATGTATATTTATTATGGTATTTTATTATAACATTTATTATAATCATTATTTTAATAAAAAGGAAGAAAAAAGGAAAGAAAAAAGAATGAGAGGTATAAACATGTCAGTTGATTTTGTTAAAATTGCGGAAAAATGGCAAAAAAGATGGGAAGAAGATAAAATATTTGAAGCGGATGCTGGAAATCCAGAAGAACCAAATAAAAACGAAAATAAATTTTACATAACTGCGGCATTTCCATACTTAAACGGAGTTCTACATGCTGGGCATTTAAGGACTTTTACAATACCTGAAACAATTGCAAGATACCATAGAATGAAAAATAAAAATGTTCTATGGACTTTTGGATACCATGTAAGTGGAACACCTATATTGGGATTAGCGGAGCTCATAAAAAAACAGGATGAGCACACAATTTGGGCATACAATACATTACACAATATACCGATGGATGACCTATTAACATTAAATACGCCAGAAAATATTGTAGAATATTTCTCAAAAAGAGCTACTGAAGCCTTTAAAAAAATGGGATTCTCATTAGATTGGAGAAGAAACTTTAAAACTGATGATGAAACATTTAAAAAGTTCATAGAATGGCAGTTTTTAAAGTTAAAGGAAAAAGGATACATTAAAAAAGGCTCTCACCCTGTGAGATACTGCCCAAGATGTGATAACCCTGTGGAAGACCACGACTTACTAAGGGGGGAAGAAGCAACACTTATTGAGTATGTGCTCTTGAAATTCAAAACAAAATTAAAACTAAAATTAGATGATGAAAACGAAGAAAAAGAAATAGAATGCATCATGCCTATGGCTACGCTTAGACCTGAAACAATATTTGGTGTAGTAAATGCTTGGATTAACCCAAATGAAACATATTATATAATAAAAGTTTACGATGAGATTCAAAACAGCGACAGCGAGGATATAACGCTAAAATACAATGGTATATGGATTGTCAGTAAAGAAGCTTCCGAGAAGCTTAAAAATCAAGATAAAAAAGTAGAATTAATAAAGGAAATAAAAGGAAGTGAATTAGTTGGAAAAACTGTAATAAATCCTATTACAAACAAGGAAGTGCCACTATATCCTGCAACCTTTGTTGAAACAGAGATTGGAACAGGGTGTGTAATGAGTGTTCCAGCACATGCTCCTTATGATTATGTTGCTTTAAGGGATTACTACAACAGCATCGGCAAGGAATTAAATGACGATGAATTAATATCACTTATAAAAATAGATGGATATGGAAAATTCCCTGCAAAGGAAATTGTAGAAAAAATGAGAATAAAAGACCAAAAGGATGAGGAGAATTTAGAAAAGGCTACAAATAAAATCTACAAGGATGAATTCCACAAAGGTATATTAAATGAAAACTGCGGAGAGTATGAAGGCATCGCTGTAAGGGATATAAAAGATAAACTTACAAAGGATTTAATTAACAAAGGCATAGCGGAAATTCTTTATGAATTCTCAGAACCTGATGTAGTTTGTAGATGTGGAACAAAATGTGTTGTAAAAACAGTTAAAGGGCAATGGTTTATTACATACTCAGATGAGGAATGGAAGAAAAAGGCACATGAATGCGTAGATAAAATGAACTTCATCCCTGAATCCGTAAGAGTGGATTTCCACAATAAAATTGACTGGATGAAGGACAAGGCATGTGCAAGGAAAAAAGGATTAGGAACAAGGTTTCCATTTGATAAAAATTGGATGATTGAAAGTCTTTCAGACAGTACCATATATATGGCATACTACACAATAGCAAAGACAATAAACACAAACAATATAAAACCTGAACAGCTTCTTCCAGAATTATTTGACTATGTATTCTTTGGAAAAGGGGATATAACGGAAGTTTCAAAAAACACAAATATAGATGTCGAGCTCATAGAGGAAATGAGAAAAGAATTTTTATACTACTATCCGTTGGATTGGAGATGTTCGGCAAAAGACCTTGTGCCTAACCACTTAACATTTATGATATTTAACCATGTGGCATTGTTTGATGAGGAATTTTGGCCAAGGGGTATCGTTGTAAATGGATATGTGACAATAGAGGGCAAAAAACTTTCAAAATCAAAAGGTCCTGTTCTTCCAGTAATGGAAGTTGCTGAAAAATATGGTCCTGATGTTGGAAGATTCTATATCACCACCTGTGCCGAGCTCCCACAGGATGCTGATGTTAAGTTTAAAGAGATGGAAAAAGCTAGGGATAATTTAATTAAATTCTATGAATTAGCAATGGATGTAAAGGATATTGACAATAATTTAAATGAATTGGATGAATTATCGACAATTGATAAATGGTTATTGCATAGAGCTCATAATGCCATAAAGATAGCAGATGAATCTTATGATACATTCCACCTTAGAAAAGTGGGAATATTGTTCTATGGTCTTATGAATGATTTAAGATGGTATAAGAGAAGAGGCGGAGATAACAAGAACATATTAAGGGAAGTAATCGAAATATGGACAAAGATACTTGCACCTATGACACCCCATTTATGTGAAGAGATATGGGAGCTCCTTGGTAAAGATGGATATGTATCAAAGGAATCATTCCCAGTGGCTGATGAAAAATATATCGATGAATCCCTTGACTTAGGAGAGGAGTTCATAAAATCCACAATGGAAGACATAAGGAACATTATGGAAGTTGCAAAAATAAAACCAGAAAAAATATACCTATACACATCGGACGATTGGAAGTATGAGATTTTAAAAATTATGAATGAAAACAGAGATAAAAATGTAAAACAGATGATGCCTATCATAATGAAAAATCCAGAGTTTAGAAAGTATGGAAAGGAGATTCCAAAACTCATAAACGAAATAATGAAAATTGGAATAAAACCAATCATCGATGAAGTTGCAGTATTAAAGGATGCAAAGGAATTCCTTGAAAAAGAATTTGGATGCGAAATCATTATAAACGGCGAAGATAAAGCAAATAAAAAGAGATTCGCAATGCCACACAAGGTTGCCATCTATATGGAGTAGTTTAATCTCTAAATATAATTATTTATTTTAATTATTTAATTTAGTTATTTTTAAGTATTCCAATTCATTTTTACTTCTTTTAAATATTTATACGCTAAAAAAGGTGGGATAATGATAATAGAACATATAATAACGGCGATTTTAGTAATATTGATATTGATTGTAATGATAAAGATAGTAGTATCTGCCATAAAAACCGCCTTTAAATTGGCGATAATGGGATTTTTGTTCATAATACTGCTTTGGATTGTATTGAAGTTTATATTTTAATTTTAATTCAATTTTTTGGTGAATTTATGGATAAAAATGGAGATAACTGCACCAACATTAACAATTTAAAATTAGACAAAACCCAAAGGGTTTTGTTGCTCGAACCTTCGGTTCGAATTATTAACGAATTTAAAAATCATCCTATAATACATAATTTAGTAGATTGGGAGATGCTAAACAAAATATTAAAAGAAAATAACATAAAATTAATAGATTTTGTAGGTAAAGGGCATCGGGGAGTAGTTTTTAAAGGTTTAATGGATGATAAATTAGTTGCAGTTAAGGTGCCGAGAGTTGGGGCTAAAAATACAATCCACCATGAAGGAAGCATTTTAAAAGAAATTAACAAATTTGGAGTAGCCCCGATAGTTTATAATTTTTCAGAGGATTTTCTTATTATGGAATTTGCAGAGGGCATTAGCTTAAAGGACTATATGAACCAAAATGATATTGATAAAAAAGAACTTTTATGGATTATTGAAGAAACTCTTAGACAGTGTTTAAGGCTCGATTTACATAAAATAGACCACACAGAGATTCAAGGGGGAAAGCATATTATCATCAACAAAAATATTAATAAAATATACATCATAGATTTTGATAAGGCGAAAAAAAGGAGAGCTCACAACTTCACAAGTGCCATGGCATTGTTTTTTGGTAAGTGCTATATAGCAAATAGGGTGAAAGATGTATTAAATATCTCTGAGGATGAAGAAAGCCATATTATGGAGCTCGTAAAACTGTATAAAAAAATAGTTTTAAAATAAAAAAATAAAATAAATAAACGGGAGATTATGGGAAAGAAGTATTTATTAATTTTATCATGTTCAAAAACTAAAAAGAACATTGACCGAGCTCCTGCAATAGAGCTCTACGATGGTATGTATTACAGAGTTTTAAGAAAAAATTTTAATTTAAAAGATAATAAAAATTTAGATATTTTAATATTATCTGCAAAATACGGTTTAATAGATTCCAATGAAATAATTGATTATTACGACCAATTAATGACTTCAAAAAGGGCGGAAGAATTAAAAGATAGTGTTAAATCAAAATTAAAAGAAGTTCTAAAAAATAACAACTACGATGAAATATTTATCACCATGGGGGCAACATACGAAAAGGCATTTGATAGTGAATGTAGGGAGCTCCTACAAAAATACAACACTCACTGGATTGAGGGCATGATTGGGGAGAGGCTTCAACAATTGAAAAAATGGTTAATATCCATTAATAATGATAAATAAAATAAAATGCAGAATAGTGATAATATGACATTGGAACTAAATGAATTTATAAACTCTATTGAAAATATATTGGGGTATGAGCTCAACACCAAACAGAAAGATGCCATACTTCACAAGGATAATCCACTATGGGTTGTAGCAGGTCCTGGCTCCGGTAAAACTGAGGTTTTAGTGGTAAGAACTTTAAAGCTTATTTATGTGGATGGTGTAAATCCAAAATCCATAATATTAACCACATTTACGAAAAAGGCTTCCCAAAATCTATTTAATAGAATTTTAAATTATTCAAATAAACTATGTGATATACATCCAAAATTAAAGGAGCTCAACATTGATATTCATAGCTTGAGAGTTGGAACACTTCACAGTTTATGCTCTGATATTATGAAGGAATATAAGTATATTGATTATGAAAATTACAAACTAATGAATGAGATGGAAAATTATCTTTTTATATATAATCACTGCGAGCTCGTAAAGAACGGGGAGTTCTATAAAGAAGAATTATGGAAAAAATTTCAATATTTGGTTAAAAAATGGAACGCAGATAATAAAGAATGGTACATTGATACCAAAGATAAGGCAAGATTGGCTAAGGCAACTATTACATTATTTAATAGAATTGTAGAGGATAGGTTGGATTTGAATAAAATGAAGGTGAGCTCTAAAAAACACCACAGAATATTGGCAGAAGAATATGAAAAATTCATTGATAAATTGGAAGAATTTAAACTATGCAATTTTGCCACTGTGCAGTTAAAATTTTTAGAATTTTTAGATTCTGAGGACGGGGATTTATTTTTAAATGGTGGTGGGCACAATCCAGAATTAAAATATATTATGGTGGATGAATACCAAGATACAAATCCTATTCAAGAGGAAATATATTTTAAATTGGCAAAGCATACTGAAAATAAAAATTTATGTGTTGTAGGGGATGATGACCAGGCGTTGTATAGATTTAGGGGCGGGACTGTTGATTGTATGGTAAGGTTTGGTGATTCCTGCGAGAAAAAGTTGGGAATTCCAAAGGAGAATGTGAATAAAATATTTTTAAACTTAAATTATAGGTCTCATAAGGATATTGTAAAGTATTGCAATGATTATATAACATCCTTTGAGAAGTTAAAAAATGTTGAAATGGAAAAAGCAAGAGTTAAAGGTAAGCCACCATTAAAACCAGAAAAATCAATTAATGAAACATATCCTGCTTTAAACTATCTCAAAGAAGAAAAAGATGAAGAATTAGCAAAAAAGGTTGTAGATGCTGTAAAATATTTTAAAGAAAATAGCATTATTGAGGATTACTCCCAATGTGTGTTATTAATCAAAAGCACAAGGGAAATAGATTATAAAGGAGAAAAGACCTTTATAGGACATGCTGTAAGTGAATTAACCAATAAGGGCATTGAAACATACAATCCAAGGTCAAAGAACTTTTTAAGTCAAGAAGAAATAAAATTGGCATTGGGGGCATTCATATCTATTGTAGATAACGATTTGTATGTTCTGGAAAATAAACTGAGCTCTGAAAATATAAGCTCCGTTGTTGTAAATTGGTTTAATGAATATGAAAAAAATAAAGATAAATATCTAGAATTAAAGGAATATGTTGATAAATCTGTCGAGAAAATCAAAAGTATGAAAGCAGGGAACTGGACAAATGCAACTATACAAGACATTCTTTATAAAATATTTGCATGCAGTCCTTTTTCAGAGTGGATGGATGACACTGAAAAAAGTTGTAGATTGGCAAAACTCACTCAAATATTTGATAGTTATTCATCAATACCTATGGATAATCCAGAGGTAAGCAGGGGAGCTCTGAAAATTGATTCGGAAGAGGATGGAAAAATTGACACTTTGTGGTTAATAAACTTTTACGGTTCTCTTGTTGGGCACTTTGTAAATGGGATGGACGATTTAGAGGATGAGGAAGTAATAATTCCAGATGGGAAATTTCCTATTATGACTGTGCATCAGGCAAAAGGTTTGGAATTTCCAATAGTTTTCGTATATGTTGAGAATTGGAAGGCTGAAGCAGATGCAGGCGCAAGATTGGAAGGGGAATTTTCAGAATACACAGATTTTAAAAGAATTACAACTAACCAATTCATAAAAACTAATCAAGACATGGTAAGATTTCACTATGTGGCATACTCACGAGCTCAGTATGGACTCATACATTTGTGGAGCTCCGAAAATTTGGAAAAGAGAAAGAGGAATAAGAGCAAATTGTATGGATTTATAAAAGGAAAACCAAATAATCTTGTAAGATATATTAAGAACCTCTATAATGGGAATGGTGCTAATAATACTTTATAAATAAATATTTGGTGAAAATGTGCTATTTGAGACGCTTAACAAATATAAATCTTTAAAAATAAAAAAAGAAGAAGATAATGATAAAATAAAACAAAAATACAGCATTACCGCAGATATACTATCCTTTCAAATATGTAAAAGGCAGTATGGATTTAACACAGTTAAGGGGTTTAGCAATACTCAGGAAACTCAGGAATGGCATGGAACCTTAATTCATCAGGTTTTAAGCAGATTGCATGGAAAATATCTACATAATGTAAAGCTTAAAAATAAAGGAATAATTGGAGAAAAAGATTTAATACCAACAGATAAAGATGTAGAGGAGCTCTTTAAAAAAGCAAATGAAGTTTTAAAATCAAGAGGTATTAAACCAAAAAGTAGGGAAAATGAGGAAAAAATACTAAATCTTTTAAAAATATTTAATAAAAGGGAAGGGAAAACACTATATCCAAGGATTGTTGATTCTGAGTTAAGATTGCAGGCAGATATGGGGGATTACATACTATACGGGGTAATAGATGTCGTTGTTGAAGGGAATGAAGGCATTGAAATATGGGATTACAAAGGAATGAAATTTCCAGATTTAAACCGAGACTGGGGAAAGAAAAAACTCAGAAGATATGAATACCAAATGCTTGTTTATGCCGAGCTCTACAAACAGAGGTTCGGGAATTACCCTTCAAAATGTGTTTTGTATTTTATGAATGAGCTCACTAAGGGGAGCCCCCCTTATTTGAAATATGTGATTGATTTTAACGATAAGAATAATATTGATAAAATTAAAGATGCAATTGAAGATTTTTCAAATACTGTTAAAAAAATAGAATACTGCAAGGAAAACAACAATTGGACTATTGATGAAAAAGAAAAGCCAGACAAAGAAACCTGTGATGTTTGCGATTTAAGATGGAGTTGCCCCGCAGTTAAGGGAAAATATGAGATAAAACCCCTTTAAATAAGGATAGAATATTAGACAAAATCACTTCGTGATTTTGTTGTTTGTCCAAGCGAAGCGAAGGACAACTTAAAACCGTAGGTTTTAGGTCGCTTGCTACCGCAAACGATAACACAACTGGCAATGATAAATCTAATATAACTTATTATTTAATTAATTAATAAAATTTATACTAACTATTACCTATCGGTGTAATAATGATAAGATATTTTTTACCAGACTGGGAAGACAGATTAGACCCAAATTTTGATTTTATAAATGATGAATACTCAGAAGAACATAAAACGAATCCCTATGAAAATGATGTGTATGCTCACCAAATTTTTAAAGAGCCCCCTTATGATGGTATTTTATTTAGTTTAAGCGTTTTTAAGTCTAAAATCTCATTAAACAATAAAAAAGAAATTTACAAAATAAGAAATCATACGAGCATAAAGGATTATTTAAAAATCCCTAAAAACTCAAATTTAGAAGTAATGGGAGACTGTGGAGCATTTGGATATGTAAATGAAAAAGAGCCACCGTTGCCCTTTTACAGCGTTGAAAATGTTGCCAAATTATACCATAAATTAGGTTTTGATTATGGAGTAGCTCCTGACCATTTAGTAGTGGATAAAATAACGATAAAAGACGAAAACGGAAAGAAAAAGAAAGTTCCTCTTACTCAAAAAGAGAAAGATTATAGGATAAACCTTACTTTGGAAAATGCTGAAAAGTTTTTAAAACTACACAATAAAAAAGGATACAACTACATACCCATTGGGACAGCACAGGGTTATGATGTGGAATCCTATAAGAGCTCCGTTAAATCACTTGTTGATATGGGTTATAATTACATTGCTCTTGGAAGTCTTGTAGGTTATAAGACCGAATTTATATTGAACATACTTCATGGAATACAGCCTGTGATAAGTGAAGACATAAAAATCCATTTATTTGGTGTTGTAAGAATAGGAGCTCTGAAAAAATTTGAAGAGTTGGGAGTTAAAAGTTTGGACAGCACCTCATTTTTAAGAAAGGCATGGTTAAGGTCAGGTCAAAATTATATGAAAGATGGTAAAGGGTATGCTGCTATAAGAGTTCCCTATACTTCAAATCCGAGAACTACGAAGAAAGTATTGGAAAAAGGATATTCAATGGAGTATTTAAAAGAGTTAGAACGCCGAGCTCTGAAAACACTGTTAGATTATGAAAAGGGACTGATTGATATAGATAAGACTCTTGATATTGTAATGGAATATGATAAATTATTTTTAAGAAACTCGAGAGATGGGAAAAATTTAAGGGAAAAATATTATAAAACTTTAAAAGATAAACCTTGGGAATCCTGCGAATGCCCCATATGTAAAGAACTGGGCATACATGTGGTGATATTTAGGGGAACCAATAGGAATAAGAGAAGGGGATTTCATAATGTATGGGAGCTCAGGCGGATGATGAAAGGCAATCAAAATGTCTAATTATTTATGCGAAAAAAGAGAGCAACTCCAAAATTGTTGTTTTATGCATTAGAGTATGTTTTATGAGAAAATACATACCAATAATGTCTGACCTACTCCAACGAGTGAACTCGTTGGGTTCTCGCTTACGGTAGTAAGCGAGCAACGAAATCACGAAGTGATTTCGTCTAATTTTAGTAGGGTTTAACCCTACACGGGTGGCCAAGCCCACTACCCCTACCCATTAATGGGTTCAGGGCTACGCTATGCACTTCCAACCACTACCAGCGGTAGAGTTTTCACTAACCCTACCCATAGATACTTGGACTGGTAGCGTTACTTACTACTAATCTTCATATATTTATATTTTACTACTTACTAGAGGTTGTCGAAAAATATTAAATTATCAATAACATATAATACATGTTATGAAGGGGAATATAAAAAAGAAAATAGAAAAGAAAAAGACCAATCCTAAGACAAAAGGATACTGGAGAATATACGACCTTAGATATAAGAAATACGACCTAAGAACTACTTATACGTTGATTTTATCCATTACAAACATGCTGAATCGTCCTTCTACCGAAGGACGAAAGGTTGGTAGGGTATCTGCCCTACCCTATAATGAATATGTGGTAGTTCTAATATTAAAACATATCTACAAACTAAGTTTAAGGGATTTAGAGACACTCTCAAATACATTACATAACAAACATATTGACCATTCCACATACGGTAAAGCATTCAAGCGAATAGATACCTGGTGGTTATCTACCTTACTTACTTTTACATATGTAATTATAGATAATCTACTAACTCAGCCCTCCAACAAACTATATATGGCAGACTCAACAGGAGTTTCCATAAATAGGTTATACTATGAGTGCATTCACGGAGGGAAACGTACTAAACGATTGGTGCATGATAAATTGCATGTTCTAGCATCATACTATCCAGAACAAGGATATATTCCAATAATCTCCGCCCGTTGGGGCGGAGGTTATAGTTCCGATAGTGCCAACCTATTGGAAATGGTTAAACAGATTGATTTTTTAGATAATGAATATCTACTGGCTGATGGAGGATATGATTGCTGTGAATTGTTTGAATATTTACTACAACACAATATCACTCCAATAGTTAAAACAAAAGAATTCAAGTGGAAGTATCATATTAGCAAAGTTAGAAAAACCATTAAGAGCATGTTTAACAAGGATTGGTATCGCCTTCGGGGGATAGTAGAATCCATATTTGGAGGGCTGGAGACTAAAAACAGGTTAAAATTAGATGACAGGTTGGCGGATAGCAGATGTAAAAGCACTATCGCAGTAGCGATAGTGCATAACATATTAACACTAATGAGGATATTAGTATTAACATATGATACCAAATAAATTTACTAATTCAATTATTCGACAACCTCTACTTACTAGCCAATATAATGTCCGCCTCTCATCCAATCTCGTAAGAGATTTTACAAAACTATGTTTTGTATAACGACTGAAGTCGTTGGCTTTCCCGGCGGTTTATCGTAAATATTATTTATTATCACCATGGTCAGATAAGATAGTAACATCGAATTCACAACAGTCATCTCCATTTGCATAACATTTTGTCTCCACAACTTTAACTTTTTTATCCAATATGGACTCTAAACATCCAGCAATAATTCCTGCTTCAAAATAACATATTGGTTTACCTAAATTAGGCAATCCTGCGCAATCGATACATTCCCTGATTCTAAATTTTAACGGATCCTCACTAACTACGCTTAAAATTCCGATACCCAATTCTTTAAAAAATTCTTTCATATCATCTATTGATTTAATACCAATGTTTTCTCCAAAATGCATTCCCGCAAAATACAACTTAGATGCTGCATTAAATCCCAAATACTCAATAATTGAAAGTTTGAGTGCTCTAATCAATGAAACATCAGCTTGCCTACCCAGTGTAGGTCTATCTACATTACATATTTCTTCAAAACTTAGTTCTAAAATGTCTGATTTTTTCACAATATCCCTCCCCAATCACGCGAATTTCAAACATTTTAATTTATGTGTGTCGTATATATAAATATTATGGGATTATGACATATAGCTATCCAATTTATTACCATAATGGATTGTTAAGTTCAAACTATTCATATCTAAATTTATTAAATAAAATTATATATAGTATCAAATGGATAACTATAAAATAAAATATAGAGGGGATATTATGGTAAAAATTATAGAAAAAATAATAAAAGATGCAGAGCCATTAAAAGATGCTATATTAATAGAGGGCCTTCCAGGAATAGGTCATGTAGGTAGAATAGCCGCAGAACATTTAATTCATGAATTTAATGGAGAAAAAGTTTTAGAACTTTATTGTGATGATTTTCCACCGCAAGTTTTGGTTAATAATGATGGAACAGTTGAATTTATGAATAATGAATTTTATTTAATAAAAGAACCAGTTCCCATGGTCGTAGTTCTTGGAAATACTCAAGCACTTTCACCTGCGGGCCAATATCAACTTTCTCAAAAAATCGTAGAAATTGGTATAAGATACGGTGCAAAAATCACCTATACATTAGGGGGATTCGGCATAGGGCAGATAAAAGATACACCAACAGTTTATGTAGCTTCAACATCAAAAGAATTAGCCGATAAAATAAGCGAGCTCGGTGCTGAATTTAGACAGGATGGTGGAAGTATTATAGGAGCTGCTGGTTTGATGCTCACATTTTCAAAATTAAATGGCATTGAGGGGGTATGTCTTATGGGAGAAACTCCTGGATACTTGGTAGACCCAAAATCTGCAAGAAGAGTATTGGAAATACTTTCAAAGTTTGTTGGATTTGAGATTAGCATGAAAGAACTTGAAGAAAGGGCAAAAGAGATGGAAAAGTTCCTTGAAAAAATTAGAAAGTTCGAAGAAGAGGCATTGCAACAGCAGCAGATTCCTGCAAGTGAAGATGATTTAAGATATATAGGATAAATGAAATAATTATTATTTTTTAAAATATAATATATATAGTATATATTATTTCAAAAAACTCAATAGATTTTATATATAATTCAATATTGGTTTTTGTTTTTAATGTCCTTAAAATAAAGACCATGTTCTTTAAGGAATACTGAGACCTGCTCTTTTAAATAATCATCACTTGAAACAATGCCATGAGGGTAAATATAAACCTTATTTTCAATATTTATTCTTGGATGATTGAGTTCAAGTTGCACATCATCTAAAAGGCATTTTTTCAGATGATTTGTAGTTTTTGTTAGATTCAAGAGCATGGGAGGATTGTATGGTGGGTTATTTTTTGGCAGGTTCCATCTTGTGCCGTAATATATAACATAACTGGGGTTTATTAGAATAACAACTTCACCATGTATTTCCAAAACAAGAGTCCATGAAAACACACCTCTTGTGAACCCCAAAAGCCTCCCGAGGTAGGTTGTTTTTGGGTTGTTGTAGCAAACCTTCAAAGTTCGTCCAACAATCCTTGAAAGTGCTTCTTTTGTATGTATGTTTTTTGGATTTGTGGGCAGGGAAGTTTTTGGGAGTATATTTATGGGGATGCATTTTTCTGGTTTAATCATATGAAGTGCTTTTAAAGGATAAAAATAACAATGATTCTTTTTATTTAGCATCACAATGCCTTCCATTAATCCATTGAAATCAGATTTTATAATCTTGCCCCTGTATGTATTAAAGGACTTATTAAGTGTAAATTCTGCAAATATGTCATTTTTTAATACATATTTTGGTTTCAAAGTAAAAACCCCCAATATTATTAAAATTATTTTAAATCGCTCATTTTTTAAATTTTGATAACGTGTATTTAACACCATATTAAATTAAAAAATTAAAATATTGTATATAATATAAATAATATATGTAATATATAATATTTATTCAAATAATTCTCTTAATTTTATCTGGAATTTACCTAATTTTCCACCGTAGTTTCCTGCTGTGATTTTCTTAACTCCTTTAACAGTTGTAGCTGCTAAAATTCCTGCCTTTGTAGCTTCTTTAACTGCTTCTTCATCAACACCATCGATTACAATTTCATAAACTCCATTTACATCTTCTGGAACTTCTGAATCTTCAACAGCATCCTTTAATGTTGGGCACATTTTGTGGTTTGTTGTAGCAACCATGAAGTTGTATTTTGGATTTGAAGCTCCTACTTTACTTCCTGATGCAACAATTCCACCTGGGAATGGTGTAATGGTTTTTTCTACTGCGTTTATAGCATCTATTGCAGCTTCTGCTGCTGTTAAAGCTGTCATGTTGCTGTCAGCCATTATAAAGAAGTTTCCTCCTGCAACTCCTTTCTTAATACCCAATTTGCTTTCAACTACGAATTCTCCACCCATTACTGGTATTTTATAAACTGTTCTTTCTCCAACTTTGTCTTTTTTCTCGTATCCATCTCCGAAGAATTTTAATTTAAACCCTACTTTTAACTGCTCATCAGCATCTTCTCCCATAGCATCAAATACTGCTGTTGTAGGTGCTGTTAAAACACACTGTCCCAATCTTTCCAACAACTGATGTTCGAGCTCGGATTTTTTAGGGTGGCATATTTCTATAATGTATCCTGGTCTTCCATCTGGTGTTTCTGTTGGTGGAACATATTTTTCAATACCTGCTTCTGCTGGACACATGATAACTGAACATCCAAATCCTGTTGCTTCTGTTGCTGCTATTTTTGCAAGTCTTTCTGTTGCTGCTGTAATTAAAACTCTTGAAACCCATATTGGGAATGCTTCTGCAAATGTATCTTCTATAAATACACCATTTATTTCCATGATTTCACCTTTTTTATCTTTTATTTATTTTTTATATTTTTATATTTTTATTTTATTTTTCTTCTTTTTTATCTTTTTTCTAATGTATATTTATATAATGTATATCGCTATATTGATAAACCATAATGAAGCAAACATTCATTTATGGTTTTACTTCTTATTTTTTAAATACTAAATATTAACAGTATAAAATTAATTAAACTAATATTAATAATTTATTATTTAATTTTTTAATTATTATTTATTTTAATTTTTTATTCATCATCAGTATTTTTTGCAGTATCCAATACAGTATAACTTATCTTATTTTTATCCAGTACCTTCACAATCTTTTCAGTCATCTTCCCAGTAATGAGACATAAGACATCACAACCTCTATTGCAGGCACTCACAACCCCTTCCGGAACTGCAAATCTTATATCTGGATTGATACCCAATTTTTTAGATACTACATAGGATATAGTTCCCATACTTGCTGTTACTGCATCTTTATTTTCATCAAATATGTTTTTGATTAAATTGTAATCCACGTTCTGAGAACCTCCTTTAACCTTTGGAGGTATCTTTAATATAATAACCTTTCCTTTTTTTATTTCTATCATGCCTGTTATGTCAGTTATGGCGATATCTTCCCCTTTTTTACCGCCTTCAACAACTTTTGCGGTGGATTCTGATTTAATAGATTTTGAGGCGTATAAATGTCCTTTTTTCATGAATAAATATGCTTCATCCCCTTCTTTCAAATCTTCATAGGCGATGGCAGGCCATATTTCTTTATATCTATATATATCCTGATTTACATCGTTTAAATAATTTTTAAACTCAGAAATCCATGTTTTTAACGCCCTCATTCCTTTATCTGTAAGGACATATTCCCCTCGACCTCTTGATTTGATATAATCCTTCTTTAAAAGATTTCTTATATGTTCAGAAACTCCCTGAACTGTTATGCCTAAAACTTCTGCTATTTCTTTCTGTTTTATATGTGGCTGTTTTCTTACAATTTCAGAAAGTATTTGAAACTCAGTAATATTCCTCTTCTTCATGTTATCACCAAATGAAACGAAAGTGAGCTCTGAAAGAACAATAGGTTCGCAAAAATATGAAATAATTTTTAATTGCTTCCAATTATATGAAAACCTTTTCGATTTTATGCTCAAATTGGAGATTTATTCAACAGCAAGTGTAATGAGCACACGAGACTATAAAATCCCATGGATTTCATTTAATCACCAATATTATTTATATTATACATGACAATAAACTATTATTATTATATTATTGTATTTTAGTTAATAAAGATATGTTTATTATAATTTATATATTTATTCAAATTATGTTTATTTACAACACATTGGTGATGATATGGTGGATATTCTTTTGGTAAATGATGATGGGATATACTCGAATGGATTGCTGGCGTTAAAATCTGTTTTAAAGGAGGAGTTAGATGCTAATGTTGTAATTGTAGCTCCAACAAACCAGCAAAGCGGAGTTGGTAGGGCCATTAGTCTATTTGAACCTTTAAGGATAACCAAGACAAGACTTTCTAATGGAGATTACGGTTATGCAGTTTCAGGGACTCCCACAGACTGCGTAATATTGGGAATTTATAAAATCTTAAAAAAGATTCCTGATATAGTTATTTCGGGCATAAATGTGGGTGAGAATTTAGGGACTGAAATAACGACTTCTGGAACACTTGGGGCAGCATTTGAAGGGGCTCACCATGGGGCAAAATCCCTCGCATGTTCATTACAAATTACTGCTGACCATTTGAAATTTAGGGAAGGGGAAACACCAGTGGATTTCATCACACCTTCAAAAATTACATCTAAGATTGTTAAAAAATATCTCGATGGTAATTTTCCATGTGATGTGATTAATTTAAATATCCCTGAGGATGCGGACGAAAATACGCCAATAGAAATTACAAAATTGGCAAAAAAGATGTACACCACCCATGTGGAAGAAAGAACCGACCCTAGAGGGAGGGATTACTACTGGATAGATGGTTATCCAATAATGGAAGAAGAGGAGGGGACAGATGTATATGTTCTGAGAAAAAAAGGTCATATATCATTAACACCCCTCACCCTGGATACTACCATAAAAAACCTAAATGAATTTAAAGATAAATATGAAAAAGTATTAAATTATTAATCTAATTTGCACAATGTGATGATATATTTAAGTTTATATATTTAATTTATTATTGAATAATTTAAATGCGTGATATACATGTGGGAAAAATTAAGTAATTTAAAAAAATTTTATGTGAAAAAGAGCAGTAGAAAGGGAACCGATAGAATGGCACTTTTGATAGATGGTCCAAATATGTTGAGAAAGGAATTTAATATAGATTTGGATAAAATAAGAGAGGTTTTAGATGAATTTGGAAGCATTATAATTGGGAGGGTTTATTTAAATCAGTATGCATCGGATAAATTAATCGAGGCTATTGCAAATCAAGGTTTTGAGCCAAGAATCTCAGCAGGAGATGTTGATGTGGAGATGGCTGTGGAGGGAACAGAGCTCATATTCAACAATAACATTGATACCATTGTTTATATGACTAGGGATGCAGATTTCCTCCCTGCAATTAGAAAGGCTAAGGAACACGGTAAAAAGATTATAGTAATAGGGGCAGAACCTGGTTTCAGCACGGCAATTCAAAATATAGCAGACCATGTAATTAAAATAGAAGAAGATTTTGAGTTGGATAGGGAAAAATTAGAACAAAAAAAGAAGGATAAAAAGAACCATGATGATAAAAAAGAGAGAGAAAAAGAATATAATAAAAGAAACGATGAAAAAGAAGAATATGATAATAATGAGGAACGGGATTTCTACAATGAAGAAGAGGGATATAATAAGGATAAATCGTCAATTATGAATAAAATAAACTGGTTTAAAAAATAGATGGCATATAATTAATGAATAATCCAAAAAATAAATAAAAAAATAGTAATAATAAGCAAATAAGAAATAAAATAAATCAATTTTACTATTTGCTTGCGGTAGCAAGCGACCTAAAACCTTTGGTTTTAAGTTTTACTCATTTCATTCGTAAATGCAATAAAATGCGAAGCATTTTATCTATTTTTTAATGATTTCCGGGAATAATTAAATCCCTTTCACCCGCAGGTTCAAACTCCCTCAGAGCTCCTTTTGCAATGCACTTTCTTGGCCACTTAAAGTCAAATACCAGGTGCTTATCTGCAAATGCTACTTTAACAAGTGGGTTAAAGCAGAAGGCGTCTCCTCTTGCAGCGTGTGGTGCCTGGGCTATACCTGTATATTCTGGCTGATGTCCTACATTCATGGCATAGTTTGGATAGTTTGGACCTCTTGCCTCATGCAATGCACCTTCGTCAGCTCTAATGGATACGGAGTTTGCTGCTCCACACTGGTCTTGTAAGTCATATCCATAGAACCCCAATCTACTGTGGTATTCTTTGTGTAATATCTGGCTTAGATACCATCCATTAATTCCAGCATTTGAATTTCCTGTGGCAAATGCAACGGAACAGCCTGCTGCTGCTGCAACAACTCCTGTCCTCTGAGAACCTCCAAAGTGGTCTTCCAATAATGTAGGGTATTCATCATACTGTTCCATACCATACAATGTTACTTCTGTCGCAATATCCCTCACAACATCCATCGAAGCCTCTACACCACACATCCCATATTTGTCTTCCACATAATCCTTTCCATAATACACAAAATCATCCAAAATATCATCTGTATAGGTCGCACTTGCATACTGTGTAAATCCTACCCCTCCTGACATGTAGGAGCCAAGCCATACTTGGTCGTAGAATGTTGCCGCAGCTCCGATTACCTCCAAGGTCACTTCCGCAGGGTCATCACATACCCTTGATGTTTGAATTATGTCGGCAAATACACCGAATGGAACTCCCCCTGGTTCATTTGCCCCTCTTGCCCTTCTTGCAGGAAGTATTGTTCCCATCTGGATAACATCTGCGTGTTTTGCCGCATATGAGAAATCAGCAATTGCAGCTTCCCCAGCACAGAGTTTGTATGCCGTAATAAATGACATTCCAATCTGCATAGCAGACCATCTTGAAACTGTTCCACCATCACAGCACCTTACAACTACTGTTGGAACCCTTGAAACCTGATATGTTTTATTTCCAATGTATTTTTTTAACATCTCTGCCTGTTCTTCTGGGAACTCTTTGTTTATGTCGATTAAAAATCTTTTGTCGAGCTCATCTGCTAATTCATCATTTCCTGTAAATATTTTTGCATAGCAATCCCAAACTAAACCTGGATGAACCTCAACCATGTGCTCCTGAACAACGGCACCTCCTGGCAGTGCGTGATTAACTGTTTCCATATATTCGTTTATTGTTTCAGGCGTAACCTCTACACCGAGCCTTTTTTCAAGAACAGCATGTCCTGTGTCCATACCTACAATGACCGTCCTTTTAATATCATCTACAAGCTGCTGAATTGCCGCGTTATTACAAAAGTGCAAATCATCTCCTTCCACATACTCGTCTGTTCCAGATATTTTATAGGTCATTAATGTTCTTTGTCCCAATGGAACTCCAATATCTGGGTTGTATCCGGGAATTCCCCTTTTTGATGTTATTTCCTGAGCTGCTTCATAGAACTCTCTTTTTCTTGCAGACTGTTTCCATCCTCCGAAGCAGTAAAAGCTCGTGTATTTTTCTTTTGGGTCTTCTTCGAATTTTTCCTTCAACGCCTTTAAGAACAATTTCTTTTCAGCATCCATTATTCCTCACCTAATCTCTTTTTCAAATCGTGTTTAAATGCGTTCATTCCAAATCCGCCTTCACTCCTTGCCACATGTATTGTTTCAACAACCTCTAATGCCTCTTTGTCTTCCCTCATTCCAATATTGTCCTTTCTATAAATGGTCGTAATTTTTGCAAGATATTCTTGTGGAAGCGGTTCTCCAACATCTACTGGTTCATCCAAAGGTATTCCAACTTGTTCCTTTACATACAGAACATGCCCTGTTTTTTCATCGTAGATGTATCTCTGCAATCCATCAAACATGAGCCCATTTTCATCTAACCTCAATGAGTGCCCATGCACAGTAGCTCCTCTCATACCACATGTTGCAGGGTCAAAGATTTCTGTTTCAACTAACCACTTTGAAATCTTTTCCAAGTCGAGCTCCCTTATTTCAATAACCTGCCTTCCTGAGAGTGTCCCAGTATCTACTCCCCTAAATCTCCACATGTATGTTCTAGCTCTATCATAAGGTTGAGCTGGTGCGTTATACATAGAATCTGCAAACTGAATATATCTAACCCTTATACCTTCTTTTGCTCCTTCAATTGGTTCTACAAGGTCTTTAATTGCATCCTCTTCAAAGTCCATTTCTTCCAATGGTGGGTGAACTGTTCTATAACTTTCTCCGGGGTTTCTATGTCCCAGAACTCTGACCAAATCATCATCTGAAATTTCCCTTAGTTTTTTTAATTCACAGTTCGGGTCCATGTGCTTTCTTCTATTTTCACCTATTATCGTTTCCCCAGGGTAAAACTGCGGTTTATAATTCCCTTTCATTTAATCACCTTTAATCATCTTAACTTTATCAGAAGTTCTTGCAGTAGGGTCAGCCATTCCTATTAATCTAGGGTCTATTTTATCCTCAAACCCTTCTCCATACTTTAAATAGTCGGAAACTGTTGGTTTTACTTTTGTAAATGCTCCCAAGTTCAAATTATAACCGAATGGGAATGCTTTTTTACATATTTCATCTAATTTTTCTGAGAGCTCTACACTTTTTTCGTATGGAACTGTGATGATGAATTTCCCAACCTTAACGGTTAGTTCAACATCTTTCCCATTAACATTGATGACTTTCCTATCTGGATGATTTACAGGGGTGCCTCTTGCAGGTCCGTAATAAACATATTTTGGTAAAGATTGACCATGAATAATTACCCTTATTATGTCCTTTCCAAGACTATAAATTGAATTTAACACTCTTTCAGTGGTTTCGGGCTTTAAATATCTGTAAGGGAATATTTGAATATCTACGGCTTTTATTTCTTCCATAATTTCACCCATGAGCTTTAATAATAAATATGTAGCAAGATAATGCACTAAGAAGGTTAAATTTTAAAGTTTATCTCTAATCTCTGAGACCCCCAAGGCAACATGCTTCAACGGCTCCCTCAGATAGTCAATGGCACTATAAACCATACCTACCAATGAAGATGTTTTTTCAACGGAAAACATCTGAGTTCCTGCATCAAGGCACATGGCAGCGGCGGCACATGGAATGGCAAATCCTTTACTATGTCTTGTAACTACGTGGTTTCCATGGAATGTTCCTGGACCTCCACCGCCGTAGATAGAATGACTGAAAAAGCTGAAACCTACCCCAGTTCCCTCTGTTCTACCGAAATCAACACCCGGCAATCCAGTTTCATATTCAAGAATATCGTTGTAATAAAGCACCGTTGAAGCTACACCCTGTGCAGCCCTTGCTGCCCCAACATTCACCATAATGGATGCAACCAATCCCGCCGCTGCATAAGCATTCCACAATGCCCAGTCAGCAGGTTCATAAACTACAAATCCCGATGGCATGGTTTTTGATGGTTTAATTACTTTGTCCTCCAGAGCTCTTTCAACAACTGATGCTACAACAGTTCCCACTGTTCCGCTTTTACCGTTTTCTTTAACAATCTCATAAACAAGGTTGTTAGCGTTCAATCCTTGGAATGCTAAACCAAGTAAGTGGTATCTTTCAAATGCACCTACTGCATCCCCTGTTTCAAACATTGCCGTTTGTTCTAAAATGGATGACAACGCCACGGCATTTAATGTCTTTTTTCTTGTGATTGCCACGACGTGGTTTGCCATGATATTTCTCAACCCATATCCGAGACCTTCAAGCATTACAGGCGGACCAAGCAATGCCGCAATATTTGCACCGTGGAAATCTATTGATTGAGGATATCTTCCCAAAACCGCAGTTTTAATATTTGGTGCATTAAACATATTCACGTCAAAAGTATCAACTATTGACTGAGTTACCGCAGCTCCTGTGGCTAAGGTGGATATCGTATAATCGGCAGCTACTTTTAACCTCTTTGAAGGCAGCTGAACAAGCATTTGATTTCCATTGTTAATCAATTTAACAACTGTATCGTCCCCATCATGCACTTGAATCAGTTTTTTTACCTTTTCTGCAATAATTTCGGCATTTTCTACTATTGGCAAATCGAGCTCTCTCCCAGGGCAAACGCATGCCTTACCTCCAATTGCCCCACTTTTTAGTGCATTCTGAATTCCAGACAGATTTACTGCAACAGACCTCTTAACATCGCCAATTATTTTCTCCACCGTTGGATTGATAATTGGGCTTATGGCGTCCAGTGGCACATTTTCTTCAAGAAGTTTTCCCTTCTCATCATACAAATCTATTTTATCTTCATATATAGTCATTCTAACACCTTAGTTTATACTATTTAAATAATAACTTTTTGTATAATTATAATATTTAGTATATAATATTTTCTATTAAATATTAAATAAATAAGATTATATACTGAAAAAATATTAAAACTATCACACTGCAAAATAAATTACAATATTGACCCATAATAAATACATTAAAACATCGGCTAAATTGCTTTAAAAATGGCATTTTTTTGTGATATAGACATTAGACATCATGCTGACCGACAACATTACTTCTAAATTTTGCAGATGCACAATAAAAACTAAAAAACTAAAATTTAGTATTTCCACATGTTTAGATTCACTCTTAGTTGTATGTGATAAATTGGAATATATTAAAACAATAATCAAAACTGCCCATTTTTACCTCCACTGTTTGTAGAATTAGATGAAATTCCAAGGAATTTCATACTATTTGATAGATAAATTCGTGGGTTTTTGCATTATGCAAAGCGAGAAGTTTTACAGTAATAGTGAAGTTATATTATAAAATCCCGGGGCTTTATTCAATCACTAATTTATCAATTCTTCGCTTAGCTTAGGAACTTCGTGGAAATACCATAGTAAGTTTTATGGATTGTTATTAATTTAGAGTGGCAAAGTTTAGAGTGGTTTATATTTGTTAGATTTGTGGTTCCTATGGTTTTTGACCCCCCAAATTATTATTTACAATAACTTATATATAATACTTTCTATCTATTTTGTAATATTATTAATGAATTGGTTATACAATAATAATATGAAATAATTAAAATAATAAAATAAATATGAACATTTGAATAAATATTAACTATAATAGTATGATAGACATTGAAGTTATGGAACTAAAAGTTAGAATATAGATTCCAATATATTATCAAATTAAATAAAATAAAAAAACGGTAAAAAATGGATATCATGAACGCCATAGAAAAAATACAAAAAATAAGGAATGAATTGAACAGTTATTTTTTAGAAAGGAAGGAAGAGATAGACATCGCTCTAACTTCAATTTTGGCAAATGAGCACTGTATATTTTTAGGAAATCCGGGTGTTGCAAAATCCCAGTTAATCAGAGCGATTTCTTCCCATATATCTGATGCAGATTACTTTGAAAAACTCATTACACGATTTTCAACAGAGGACGAGTTATTTGGTCCTTTAAGCATTAAAGAACTTAAAGATAATGATAGATTCACTAGAAAGACGGAAAATTATATGCCTGATGCAGAAATTGTATTTTTAGATGAGATTTTTAAGGCAAACAGTAGCATATTAAATGCACTGTTGTCCATAATAAACGAAAGAATATATCACAATGGTGATGAAGTCCAGGGAGCTCCCTTGATAAGTTTGTTTGGAGCATCCAATGAACTGCCCGAAGAAAATGGATTGTTTGCCTTTTATGACAGATTCTTGTTTAGGAAAATCGTTAAAAATATAAACAGCCGTGAAAATTTAAAAAAACTAGTTTATTTAGATGAGGATTATATACCAAAAACAAAGATTACCGTAGAGGATATTAAAAGATTACAAAAAGAGGTTGAAAAAGTTAATATCGACGGTATTGTCGATTATCTGCTGGATATAAAAATGAAATTGAACCACCACAACATATTTATATCCGACAGACGGCTTAAAAAATCCATTAAAGCCGTAAAAAGCTATGCATTGTTAAATGGAAAAAAAGAAGCTGATGAAAATGATTTAGAAATATTAAGACATATATTTTGGGACGAAGTGGAGGACTACCTTACAGTATCAAAGGTTATTTTTGAATGTTCAAACTCATATTCTCAGAAGGCATTGGAAAAGAAAGAGATTTTGGACAATCTAAAAAAGGAATTAAAATACATCAACACTAAAAAAATCAAAAATTGCGGGAAGGATTATAACAAACTTATTGAAATGCTCTGCAAGGTTGGATATATAAAATTAGAATTGAAAAAAATGAGAAGTGAGGCATCATCAAACGGCAAATCCTCGGAGGTTATAGATAACATATTAAATGACTGCAAAGAGTTTGATAAAATCATTGAGGGGTTGCTGAATGAATTATAAAAATAGAGATTACAAAAAAATGTTTAGATTGGATGACATATCAAAATTAAAGGCATTAAGTGAGATATACAATAAAGATGTAGATGACATAATAGAATTAAATATCTTGGATGACATATTTACACTGATTAGGGAAACGCGGGAAAGGGATTTTGCTGACATTGTTTATGAATTTCAGACATTGGATACTAAAAATAGGGAAATAATATCCCTTGGAATAAAAATTATTGGAAAGGTTGGGGAAAAGTATGTGGAAGAGGTTTATAACTACATACCATATCTTATAAAATCACTTGATAGTGAATTCGATATAATAAGACATGCCAGTGCCGGAGCTCTTGCAAAAATTCCCTCGAAATTAACAATATATGCCTACCCAAAACTTATAAAAAATTTAAATGATGAAATTTATGCAGATGCCATAGTTTCTTTGATTTTTAAGACAGAGAATAAGGAGGCATTATTATTGAATTTATATAAGAAATTTTGTGATGAATACTCGCCCCATGTTCTGCATATATTGAATAAAATCAAAGAACGAGATAAAAATTTAATAGAGGATTTTATGCCGTTGATTTTAAAGTATAGGGATAATCTTGGAGAAATAAGAAGACTGACGGATTAATTAAATAGGATATTCCCTACGAATTAATTCTTTTAATAATATGCCACCCTTACCGTCTTTTTATTTTAATCTTTTTTCGTTGTTATGTTGCTAATTATTCGAAAATTGTACTAATATTCGAGTTTTGAACCAGAAAAGATATATTACAGTCCCAATACACATAATAACGGGATTACGAAATGTAATCCTAAATACTGAGGTGAATTGAATGAAGTCCAAAGGAATATTTGCACTACTGGCATCCCTTGCCTTGATGTGTGTTGGTGCGGTGTTTGCTATCAACACTTCAACATCCCCATCATTAGGCAACAGCACGGTATCAGCAGAAGAAGATGTGCAGTATCCAAACTACGTGGGAACTGTTAAAGCTCCCCAAACATCTGGAGATGAAACATCTGAAACGCAGGCATTGGCAAAATATGCTAAAATTACAGCTGAACAGGCAAAAAGTATAGCACTTTCAAAAGTATCTGGAAAAGTAGTTAATGTAGGGCTTGAAAATGAAAACGGGTATGTTGTATATTCGGTAGAAATCTCAACAATCAATGGGATAAAAGATATTAAGGTAGATGCAGGGAATGGAAAAATATTAAATATTGACAGTTCAGACTCGCAGGAAACAGATAATGATAAAGAAGTAAATGATGATGGAAAAGATGGAGATAAGGAAACAAACGACGATGCAGAATATAATGATAAAGAATTAAATGACGATAATACCCAAGATAAAGAAACAAACGATGATGCTAATAATACTAACTAAAAACATTGCTACTATTTTTAACATAATTTTATTTTTTTATCATAATTTTAACTGCATGTCATACCAAATTTAATTTTTTAAAACACATATGGGGATAACCCCCAATATATAATTCTATTCGATTTTTGAACCAAAAAATATACTAAGTGTATTAAATAGACAATATTTTAAAATTAGAAAAATTTAATTTATTCTGCACGGGGAAATTATGAAAGCGGATTTACACATACACACAAAATATTCTGGAATTGGAGGATATTGGAAATTAAAATTTCCAGATTCCATAGAAGAGCCTAGAAATATTATGAAATATGCTAAAAAGAAGGATTTAAGTGTAATTGCAATTACAGACCACAATACTATAAGGGGCGGTTTGGAAACTAAAAAGTTCGAAAAAGAATTTGGAATCGATGTCGTCGTTGGAAGTGAGATAATAACAAAGGATGGAGAAATAATAGGATTGTATTTAAATGAGGAAATACCGAAACACTTATCCGCTGAGGAAACCATTGAGAAAATTCACGAACAGGGCGGTTTGGCAATAGCTCCTCATCCATACAGTCCAATATGTAGTGCGTTGGGGGATAAAATCTTTAAACTAGACCTGGATGGTGTAGAGGCATTCAACGCATATCATAGAGATGGGATTATAAATAACTTTACCTTAAAAAAAATTAAACAAAATTTTTCTTCTACAAATAGTCATTCCAAATCTTTTGCATACATTGGAGGAAGTGATGCCCATATAGCTAGAATGGTGGGAAATGCATATACAATATTTAAAGGAGATTCCTCAGAAGAATTATATCATGCAATAATCAAAGGAGAAACATTTTTTTGGGGGAGCTCCACACCTTTATTGGATATCATACTTTGGAGTTATAATATTGTTTATGCCTCTGAAAAAGAGTTAATAAAATCAATAATATTAAAAAATCCAACATTAAACATGAAATTAAACACAAAAATACTTGCAATAATTGGGGGGCTTACCTATCTATCCACACCTTTACCAATATTGGCAGGCTTATTTGGTAATTATTATTTAAAATATAAAGCGAAACATGAGGTTAAGGAACATCAAATATTGTATCATGAGGTGTAGAAATGGACCTTGATGAAATTATAAGGCTTCTATCAAGTATTCTTGCATTAGGTATTTTTATCATCTCTACAATTGCCTACCATAGAGAACATAATAAAAAACTTCTTTTAGTTTCCGTGGCGTTCTTTTTTTATGCCGTAAAAGGATTTTTAAAAATTTCTGACTTAATTTTTCCTCAAAAAGGTGAATTTATAGATATCGTGGCAAATTTACTGGATTTTGTGATATTGCTATTGTTTTTTACTGCACTGGTTATAAAAAGTAGGTGAAGTATGGATGAGCTCTGTCTTGAAAGTAGAAAGAAAATATATAACTTGATAAAAAAATCTCCGGGAATACATTTTAGAGAAATTGAAAAAAGGTTAAATATGGCAGTTGGAAGCCTGCAATACCATCTTCACTATTTAGAAAAGAGAAATATTATAAGAAGCGAGCATTATGGGGATTATGTAAGATATTTCCCAAAAGACTGCCAGTTGGATGATACTGATAAAAAGATATTATCTTTTCTAAGGCGTAAAACTTCACGGCATATATTGCTGTATCTTTTAGAAAAACCTGCGAATCACAAGGAAATATCTGAAAATATAGGGCTATCCCCATCCACAATTTCATGGCATTTAAATAAACTGGTAGAAGCAGGAATTGTTGAAAAAACAAAAAAAGGACGAACTAGTCTATTTAAAGTTAATAATTCTGAACGAATAATTAATCTCTTGATAATATATAAAGAAAGTTTTTTTGATAAACTTGTTGATGGATTTGTGGAAATATGGGAGAATGCCGAATTATGACATAATAACATTGCAATTAATCATAATCTGTATTCATTAAATAAAAATAAAAAAGAAATAAAATAAGCGGTGAGTTGTATGGATTTATATCCGATAATGCAAAATATAGTAAATAATTATGGATATTTGGGAATTTTTTTGGTTTCATTTACAGAGGCATTTATCCAACCCATCCCACCAGATATTTTCATTATGGGAGCTCCCATGTTTGGATTGAGTCCAATATATTCTGCCATTGTGGCGTCAATTGGAACATTGTCTGGCGGATTATTTGGATATTTCCTTGGAGATAGGTTAGGACATCCTGCATTTTCAAGATTATTTGGAAAAAAATATTTAATAAAAGGAGAGCATTTTTTCGATAAATATGGATTTTGGGGAGTTTTTTTAGCTGGAATAACGCCCATTCCCTATAAAATCATAGCATGGTTGGCAGGAATTTTTGAAATGAATAAATCATTATTTGGTGCTGGAACATTTATTGGTAGGTTCCCAAGATTTTTGCTTGTGGCATATTTTGGATATGAGCTCAGAAATATTAATTTCTCATCATTGTGGGACATGAATATTCAATTATTTTACTTAATAAATTCGCATAACAATTGGATACTAGATAAATTCAACATATTGCTATCCCAAACCACATATATTGTAATTGGAATATTGACTCTTGCAATGTTTGTAAAATATAGAGATTTGGGCAAAAGAATTATAGTAGGTCTTGGAATTACCTTTTTAATAGTATTTCTATTAAAATTTGGAATCAACGAACCACGACCTTATTTAAGCTTAGACGGAGTTCATTTACTATTAAATGAAGGAACCGAACCATCATTTCCAAGTAATCACACCACAATGAGCTTTGCATTATCTACAATGTTATTTAAGTACCCAAACACAAAAAAGATTGGAATAATATTATTTATCTGGGCATTATTGGTTGGATACAGTAGGATATATACTGGTGTGCATTATCCATTTGATGTGGCATTTGGTGCAATATTGGGGATTGCATGCGGTTGGTTTGTTATGAACTTTGAAAATATGAAGGATTATTTATTTAAGATTTTTAAGTGATTATGACGCAACCATTTGAGCTCCTGCTCTTTTAATCTTCAATGGCATTTTTATTTTTATTTCTTTTTCTTTTGATAAATTAAGGAGATTTGGTATTACTTCTATAATATTATTCAATATTTTAAGAGATACCTCTTCTGGGACTTCATTAAACTTACTGTTTAATATCTTTCCCTTCACCGATATTTTAAATGGAAATTCCCCATCAGTTTTCAAGCTGCATTTGTACTCAAATCCATCCTCTTTTTTACTATATTCTATATTCCAGTCCGTATCTAATTCCAATTCTGCCCCTTTTGGATTTTTTTCAGGTCGTTTTATACAGAGCTCCGATATTGTTAATATCATAATATCACCAAAAAATTTATAAATTTTAAGTAATATTATTATGCAATTAAGTATATATAATTTATGATTTAATGTAATAATAGTATTACTAAATAATGATTAATATTGGTTGTGATAATATGAATAATATGAATTGTAATGCAATAAAACATGATAAATACGATAAACTCGTTTGGAATGAAAATAAGCACAAACTACCCTATCGTGCCCAATACTTGGATGAAAGTAGAATAGAAGATATATTTTATCTGTTTTTTAAATATCATGTGGAGGTTGTAAAACATGACTCCATTATAGACTCCATTATGAATAACAGGCATTACAAAAATATTAAGGTCATTACCAGTTTAGATGAGTCCTATTCAGTTATTGCCACATCTTACTTTTCTGAAAAATTCGATAAAAAAAAGAAAGAAGAAAAAGAAGATTATAGCGAAAACATGGTAAATGATATAAGCGATATTATGGAGGAGCTCGGTAGTTATATGGAGAATATCTCGTCATCAATAAATACCATCTGCGGCAAAGGTAATGGGGTAAAAAGCTATACAAATCCGAAGAAAAAAATGGAATTAGCAGAGGAGCTTTTAAAAAATAGGCAGTTAAATGAATTTATAGAAAAATTGGGGAAATTTAAAAGGATGGCATTGAGAAAGCAAAAAACAAAAATAAAACACTTCAATGGAGAGAAACACGATATAAAATATGGCAGTGATTTATCAAAATTGCTTATAACTGAGGTAAAAAACCTATCTGATGAAGGTTTATATGTCGATTTTTTAAAAAGATTTTCAGAGCATAAATTGTTAAATTACGAGATTTTAAATCATGAAGATACCAAAGGAGATTTTATCGTATGTTTGGATTTAAGCGGTTCTATGAGGGGAGCAAAAGAAATCTGGGCTAAGGCAATTGCATTATCCCTGTTGGAAATTCAGCTAAGGGATAAAAAAAGATTTATCTGTATATTATTTGATGATGATGTCCGAGAAATAAGAATATTTGATAAAAAACCATGTTCAGAGGATATTATTGAATTTGCTTCTATATTTTTTGGAGGAGGAACAAATTTCGAGAAGCCCCTTAAAAAGGCATTGGATTTCAATGGAGACATTGTATTTATAACTGATGGAGAGTGCGACATGCACTGGCAATTCCTTGAATATGTGGAAGAAGTTAAAAAAGGAAAAATCTTCACATTCTGTATAAACATAAGGCCTACTGTAAGTTTAAAAAAGATATCTGATAAAGTAATTACAATTCATCAACTAACTTCAAGAGGAGCAGAAGAGTTATTTGATACTGTCATTTAGATGCGGTAGCATGCACTAAATTTTAATATGATTTACAATATAATTTACCAAATCATCTATTTTATCAAACTTTAATGGATAGTTCATTTTAGGCCTTTCCACGATTATTGGAGTTGCATTTGCTTCAATAGCTCCCATTACCTTCTCATTTAGTCCGCCGCTGTTTCCGCTGTCCTTTGTAATTATTACATCGCAGTTATAATCCATTATTAAATATTTATTCAACTCTTTTGAAAATATTCCCTGCATGCTTATTATATTTTTTGAGGGCAATATATTCAAGGCATCATTTATAGATACTGGAAGCACCCTTGCTATTAATCTATCTTTACCAATTATTTCAGCAACATTTTTTAAGTTTTTTATGCCTGCCAAATACATTATATTTTTTTTACTCAGTTCAAGAGCTCTCACTGATGCCTCTTCAAAATCTTTAACATATATGGCATTTTCATAAATCTTTTGAGGTCGTTCATATCTAATGTATGGAATATTTAAATCTTTTGAAACTTGTAGAGCTCTCTTGGTGGCATTTACTGCAAATGGATGTGTGGCATCTATTAGGATAGATATATTATTGTTTTTAATTATATCTTCAAGAGTTTCATTGTTATCTTGCCTTGAAATTACTTTATTTGAATGTTCTTTTGCCAATTCACTGCCGTAATTTGTGGTTGTTGTGGTTATTGTATAGATACCATCTATTTTTTTTAATCCTTCTGCTATTTTGTTTGCGTCGCTTGTTCCTCCCATTATAAGAATATTTACAATATCTTGCATGAGCTCACCAAATTAATTTTTCTAAAAAAGATACTAATGTTAAATTATAAATAATGTTGATAAAATAGAGCTCGTTGGAATATATTGGTGTCATGGGATACAATTAAAAATGTAAAATTAATATTAGATAAAATTATATAAAAAAGAAAAATTTATATTTTAATTAATTATAGTATTTTCCGTTTACCCATGAATTGCTTATAACTATGTGCCCACTGTTTATTAATTCATCCAAATTATTTCCTGATAGTGTTTTAATATTTGAGTTTTTGATTGATATTTTACCGTTTTTAAGTTCCGTATATTTGAGTGTAGATACATTACAATTTTCAATATCTATTGTTGAGCCCCAATCTGGTAATGAACCAATATCTAAACTGTCAATGTTTGAATTTTTTATCGTTGCATGACCTGAGTTTGAGACTCCTTTTATATTAACTGTTGATAGTGTGGAATCTTCAATCTCAACTCCATTCCAATTACATACAATTCCTGTTTTCACTGAACTTCCTAATGCCTCATCAATGTACAATTTTCCACCGCTTGTTATATCCCCTACATCAACGGAAATTAGACCGAGGACACCTTCGATAGTTATATCTGCATTAACATTTCCATTAACAGTTAATTTTTCAAGTTTGCATCCATCTTCAACATATATTTTTCCATTATATCCTGTTGAACCTAGTATATTTATTTCCTTTAGGGAACTTCCATCTTTGACTTCAATATCACTACCACTTAATTCATTAGCTTCTAAGTAGTTTAAACTTGAAGAGTGTTCCAATAGTATTTTTGGATTTCCAGTTAATTTGTTAATTTTTATGCTGTTTATTGCCGTATTTTCAAAGTTAATTTCTGGACCTCCATCCATATTATTTATTACAATATCTCCAATTACTACATTTTTGAATTTCGGTTTTCCACCACCTACGATATTTCCAAGGTTCATGCTGGTTATTCTTCCACTTTCAAAGATTGTTTCTGCACCTCCTCCAAAATCACCACTATCGGTTTCAAATGTCCCTATGGAGAAGTTTTCAAACTTTAAATTTGCCCTTCCTGTTATTTTATTTACATAAAATGTTCCAATATCTGAATTATATATATTAAGATGAACTCCACCTCCAATTTCGGAAGCTCCTCCTTTTTTTCTTATAGTAAATGTATCAATTTCAGGAACATCTATATCTAATTCACTACTGCCGTCAAGATAAGCCTGCAAGGATTCTATTTTTTGGAGATTTCCTAATTTATATTTTGCACTTCCTGTTACATATATATCCCCATACACTGTGCCATTTGCATTATACTCATAATCCGAATACCCATTTGTTTTTAGTGAAATATCGCCTGATACAAACTCTGCGTCATCTGCATCTATCATGTCTTTTGTCAATACGCCTTCTGTATCTCCGGATAATTCTATATATAAATTACCAGCTCCGTTTGCATTGTTATTGCCCTGAACAGATATATTTACACCAATATCTACTGAAATATCATTATTGCTCTCATTTGATTCATTTACTACATTATAATAATCTACAACAGCTTTGAGTGTATGATTTTCAATGGTGCGGTCCTTACCCTGATATTTATTTTGTTGTTGATTTTTGTTATTATTGCCATTATTTTGATATTGTTGCTGGTTTCCTCCTCTTGAAGTTTTAAGTTCATATTCAAAAGTAGCATACCACTGATTATCACCATCTTTTTGAGCAGTAACCTCATCAACCCATTTACCATTATCATATAGTGCTACTTTAAAGTTCTTTGATACATTTCCAGCACCAATATTTTCAATATCCACACGTATTATTATATTGGCGTTGTTGTTCAAATGACCTCCTTTGTGTCTAAACTGATTTGTTGATTGCTGATTATTTCCATTATTTTGAACATTTTCCCTATAACAGTGTCCTATTTCAGTTCCGTTTGAATATTTGACAACCATACTATTTGGAACCAAGTCAGGGAGAACATTTGTATTGTTGTTAGAATCTGACGTCTCACTATTGTTATTGGTATCGCCAGTATTATTATCATTAGTAGTAGTTGGTGAGCTCACATTCTCATTTTTAATTTTGGTATCGCCAGTATTATTATCATTAGTAGTAGTTGGTGAGCTCACATTCTCATTTTTAATAAATCCACTGAATGATATTTCTTTTATTCCTTCAACTTGAGTATTTTTAAAGCTTGGATTCTTAACCATTTCCAAACTTACAACAGTTCCTCCAAGAACCACGGCAAAAATTAATAACATTAATTCAAGGGATAGCTGCCCTTTTTTGTGAAATATATTTGACATAATACCACCATATATAAAAAGTATAACCATTATAATTTATGTGTTGCATGATATTTATATCTTGTCATAACGATGAATATAACTTATAGCAGGTGATATTTTGACTAATAACTTAGATGAAAAACTTGTTGAGATTTTGAGCATACTTTCAGAATATGATGAACCAGTTGGTGCCAAAACCATAGCAAACGAACTTAAAAGACGAGGTTATGAGATAGGGGAACGAGCAGTGAGATATCATCTTCAATTATTAGATGAAAAAAACCTCACTGAAAAATTTGGATATTCTGGAAGAACCATTACTGAAAAAGGATTGGAAGAACTCAGTAAAGCAAATATATCATATAGAATTGGCTCAGTATTTTCTCAAATAATGGAGAAACTTTATTTATCAAATTTCCCAACGAAGGTGATTATAAATAAAACTGTCTTTGAAGGAGATTATGAAATGATAAGAGATTTGGTATTAAAAGTAATAGATAATGGATTCTCCATTGGCGATTATGTAAATATTAAAAAAGACAGTGAAAATCCGAACTTAATAAACATTGAAACATTATGTTCAATTACATTTGACAATTTTTTGTTAAAAAATGGCATACTTTCAATGCCAAAATATGGAGGTATTGTTAAATTTGAAGACTACGAACCGGTTTATTTTGAAGGAGTAATAGATTTTAGGAAATCATCCATAGACCCCTTAGAGGCATTTATTACTAGGGGAAAAACTGATGTATTGGGGATAATTGAAAATGGAGAAGGATATTTACCTGCCAATTTTAGAATAATTCCGAGCTCCATAATGGAAAAATTTGAGAACCTTTTAAAAAGAGATTTATTAAACGGTGTTTTAAGTTATGGTGAGGACAATGTATTGGGGCTCAGTTTAAACGAAGGAGAGATTGGTGTTGCCCTTGTTGGTGGTTTATCCCCAATATGTCCTGCTGTTGAAGATGGTTATCCTGTAAGAATTAATGCAGCCACAACCTTAAAGGATTTGTCCCTTATGGAAAAAAGAAATAAAAAATACCTGCATCCAATAAATAAGAGAGGGAAAGTTAAAATAATGCCTGTTTTATCAAAGATGCTGTCCATGCTGCATAATGTAAATTACGACATGGAAAGTGAAAAGGGAAATGTGCTTGTGAATACCGGCTATGTTAATAAAAAATATGAAGATGAGGTTTTAGATGCGTTAAAAGAATGCTATGAAGCTAAAACAATAATATCCGATAGAATTGGAATAGAAAGAGCAGGCAATCAGATAGTAATAAACACATTATGTTCATCAACCATAGATGGTATTTTCGTAAAATACGGTGTTCCAATTATACCATATTACGGTGGTGTTTTGGAGCTCGGCAAAAATAGATTCATTGATATAATTTCCTATGAAGGAACATCATTGGACCCTCATGAAGTATTTTTTAACAGAGTCGATGGCGAAAAAACAATTTTGTCGGGAGTAAGAAAAGTCCCAATGGCAGCAAGAGAAAGTTTAATTAACATCGCTGAAAAACTTAATTGGACGGGGATACTTGAAGTAGGAAAACCAAACAATGATATTTGTGGAATAAAAGTTGAAAAAGGCATGTTTGGATTTGTAAGTATTGGTGGGATAAACCCATTTGTTATAATAAAAAATAAAGGCATTCCTATTGAAATTGCAGCACTTCATGATATGAAAGAATATTCAGAATTAGTTCCATTGGAAGAATTATATTAAATAAATTTTTTTATTAAAATTTTAAAGATTTTTTATTGATATTTCATCTCTTTAATGATTTCTATAAATCTATTTAATACCTTTTCTCTTAATCCTTCAACAAACTTTAAACTTCCAGCACACTCGTGACCTCCGCCGTCTAAGGAAGCTTCTGGAATCTCTTTTATAAGCTGTTCTATTATAATATTTAGATTGAAGTTAAATCTTTCGCTAACTGCATCAGTTGCCCTAACAACACCAAAATCCGGACCATAAGATATTGTTATTATTGGTGTTTCTTCCCCGTATTTTTGAACTATGGAATCATGGGCAAAGCCACATGTTTTTCCAGGAGCGGGAAATGTGAATTTATGGGCATATTTTTCTACATCCAGTGTATTTAATATTATTCCATTATCAAGTTCTTCGGTTTTTATGGCAGGTATTACCGCTTTCATTTGCCTATCTACCATTTGCATTGCTCTATTGTATAATATATCAATTAATTTTTCATGCCTATTTAGTTCTTTCTTATTTATTCCAAGTATATCTTCTACAATACCTCTACCGTTCATGAATCTTAAATAAAATGCTTCGAAATCCATACATAATCCAATTTTATCTAAATCGTCTCTTGTATATTCTTTTCCGCTACCATATTTTTTACTGCATTCTGTTAAATCTTCCAATGCTATTTTTACATATTCATCTACTTCTTTTCCTTTTGCATGGTCTCCAACCACGGCTATGCCTGGAAGATGCTTTATTTCGTCAGTAACATCTTTGTTTATCATTCTTGCAACTTCCGTTGCTAAAACCCCTGCGGTTAAGTTGCTATCTCCACCAACAAGGTATGGATTCACATGAGCTCTTACATATTCATCCACTTCTACCTTACCATCTACAACTTCTCCTGGATAGTGGTGGTCTATCACAACAACATCTATATCGTATGCCTCAGCTTGTGATATTGCAGGTATATCCTCGTTGGTGCTTCCATTATCTGCCAATACAACCAATGGCATCTTTTGACCAAACCTTAACTTATCCTCTAATGAGAATGCCAAGTCTTTTGTGATATCTTCCAATTCATAAAATGGTGCCTTAGATGGACTTCTCCTGAAATAGTGCCATTGTGCATCGGCATCTATTGAAAATTCACTTAATATTGGGAGTATTGCCTTTTCAAGTGCTACACCTGCACAGTATCCGTCGGTATCTGCATGATGCCGTATAATCACAGGTTTTCCATCCAATATTGCTCTTCTTATTCTTTTTGCCACATCGGCCATTTTAGGCCTTAATTTTTCAAGTATTGGACTATCTACAAGGAATTCTATATCACTGTATGGTTCTGATTTTCTATCTAATTCTCTTTCTATTTTGTCCTTTACAATATCAGCTTTTTCTCCTTCGAGTTTTACCAATTTTATTCTTTCAATTTGAAGTTTTCCATCTCTTATGGAAACAGTCCCCACCACATCTACAATATCTCCTACCATTATTTCAGGGTGGGTTCTTAAACCTGCAACTTCAAATGCCGCTATCCATGCAGTATCTGTTCCATCGGTGATGGTGAATATTGTTGGACCTGGTGTTTGAGTAATTTGGATAATTTCCCCTTGAATATGGACTACTTCATCCCTCATTTCAAGTATGCCTTTATCGGTGATTTCCTTTATTGTTGTTAATGGGATGCTCTTTTCAAGTTTTTCAATTTTATAGTTTGCAATTGGAATATATCTAAAATCAACCTCCCTCTTTTGCGGTTTTAATTCAGATACTTGCACAACAACTTCATCCCCTATCTTAAAGTCCCCTAATCTTTTTCCAACCATTTCACGAGCTCTCAACAAACCCCTTGTCTGGTCATTTAATGAAATGAAAACCCCATATTTTTCAGTTCTTGATACCGTTCCCTTGTAGAATTTACCCTCTTCTAAATCGTTCATTCCACATAGGTTGTCTAATATATAAACTGTTTTCAAGTTTTTCTTTTTTTCTTCTTCTTCCTTTTTACATTTAGCACATAATGTTTTATTTTTATCCTGCGGATATTTACCTATATATTTATCGCATTTATCGCATTTTACAATTTTTCCACTTCCTCCACAGTAATCACAGGTGTCATATATTGGAATCTTTCCAGAGCCTTTACAGTTCGGACATGGCACCTCTGCAACATCTAAATCGTATTTAGATTTTTTAGAAACTCCCTTAAAGTGGGATTTTGTGTTAAATTCTTCAATATAGCCAGTTCCCTCACATTCAGGACATGATTCATACCCAACAATTTTTTTTCCTGTTCCTTTGCAAATTGGACATTTATCTATCATACTACACCACTTTAAATTTTAATAAAAATAGTAAAAAATAATATTTAAAATAATATATAAAATTCAATATATATAGAATTCCTTTATTATAAAAATTTAATTATAACTTATAAAGATTAAACTATATAAATATACAAATCAAATAATAAATTATTTTAAAAAATTATTCAATATAGTTATAACCTTTCTCAAAAGCCAATATATTCTTTTTTTCAGTGCCCTTAGGAACACTATCCAATACAGCTTTTTCCATGGCATCTTTTGAAACAATATTGGTTATTTTTGTGAGAGCTCCGAGCATTACAATGTTTGCAACTATTTTCAAACCAACTTCTTTATGGGCAATTTCCGTGAATGGAACTTGATATACGTTGAAATTATTTTCATAATCCTCAGGTATGGAGACAAGGTCTTTATCAACAATTACGCATCCATTTTCTTTTACATCCATTCCATATTTATCAAAGGCAGGTTGGGACATGCAAACTAATATATCAGGTTTTATTACCTTTGGAAAGCTTATTTCTTCCTCAGATATTACAACCTCAGATTTACTTGCTCCTCCTCTTGCCTCAGGTCCATAAGATTGTGTTTGAACTGCATTCTTGTTATCGTAGAGTGAAGCACCTTTACCTAAAATCACACCTGATAGGATTATCCCCTGACCTCCAAAACCTGATAGTCTAATTTCTTTCCTCATAATTCCACCTATGTTTATTCACATGTTGGTATTTTTAATATTTTATTAATTTTATTTTTATGTTGTTTATAGAGTGATAATGATTATACATTATTTCTGCAATATCTTTAACTGTTCTATGAATTCTGGTTTTTCAATATCCAAAAACTCTCCTACAATGATTTTATTTTCCAACTCTTCCTCTGAGAGATTTTCAGCTTTTTTAATAGTTATTGAATTTTCTTTAAAGAATTTCATCATTTCAGCAGGATTCTTCGAAACATTAAATCTTCCGTAATATGTTGGACATTGTGCAATTACTTCAATAAATGAGAATCCTTTTTTCTCTATTCCTTTTTTTATTGCATTTGATAACTGAATAGGATGTGCGGTAGTCCATCTAGCTACATGGGTTGCACCTGCGGCAATTGCCAACTTGCATAAGTCCATAGGATTTTCTGGATTTCCATAGGGTGCAGTGGTTGCCTTTTTTTCATGTGGTGTAGTTGGGGAACATTGTCCTCCGGTCATTCCATATATGTTGTTGTTTATACAAATAACAGTTATATCTATGTTTCTTCTGCAACCGTGAATAAAATGATTTCCTCCAATTGCGGATAAATCACCATCTCCGGTAAATACAACGACCTTCTTATCATCTCGGGCAACCTTTACTCCTGTTGCAAATGCGATTGGTCTTCCATGGGTTGTGTGCAATGAATCACAATCTAAATATCCTGGAAGCCTTGATGAACATCCAATTCCAGATATTGCTATATAATCCTCGGAGCTCATGTTTAATTTTTCAAGGGCATTTGCAAAACAGTTCAATATAATTCCATTTCCACAACCTGAACAAAATATGTGTGGGAGCCTATCTTCTCTCATATATTTTATTGCTGGATGCATATTATCACCATTATATAGTTTTAATTTAATATTTTTTTATAAGTAATATATGTTTTGGTATTATGGGATGAAGTTCCGTTTAGTTGTTCATCAACGTTGCATGGGAGAGCTCGAAAACTGCACCGCCCAAATCATTTCCAATGTCCTGCAATTCTAAACCTTCTATTTCAATGTACTTATCCTCAATGGACATTACAACAGGCAAAAATTTATATGATATTTCTACGATATCGAAAGGTTTGCAGAACATTTCCACGGCTATTAATCCATAGAACTCCACATTTTTATATGGTCCTTCTTTTTCCAAGGGTTTTGTAATAACTTTATTTACTGCTATATCGTCCCCTAATGATAACAATATCTTTTTAATTACATCCTCTTCGGAGCTCCCATAACCTTCAAAAACAGCCTTTACCTTTATAAGTCCTTCTTCCTGTAATGCAAATATGTCATCTTCATCATAAATGCCATTTTTATACCCTTCAATATCGACATTCTCTTCTTCCTTTATATGGACATTGAACATGATGTTGTATTTTTCGCAGAATTTTTTAAAAAACTCAATTATATGAGCAATAGCTTCCCCAAATTCTTTTGAACTAATTTTTAATTTTGAAGGGCTAATAATATCTAAATCAGCACCATATTTCAGACAAAAATCAACATATTCTAAAAAAGAATTAAATACTATCTTCAATTCCCCGACTTTTGTATATAATCCCTCTCCATCATCTTCTTCATCTTCTATTGATAGTATTTCGGCGTTATATTTATTTTTTATATCATCCATTAGTTTTTCGAACTCCATATTTACAATATCCTTATTATTTCCTTTAATTTCTTGATAGGATATAATCTCTATCATATTTTTCACCTAAAAAATAGAAAATAAATTATTAATTAATATAGGGGCGGGGATAAATAATGAAAATATTATTTCAATAAAGAATATCGCCCAATTACAAACTCCTTATCAAGTGAAGATAGGAAACTTCCCAATTTAGGTCCGTATTTCTTGCCGAGAAGTATTTTATAGGATGCCAAAAATGCTTCTTTTGGATTCAATTCCATTTCCTTTGCACTGTTGTATATTAACTCATGTATGGATAAGGCATCGAATTCAACTTCTTTCAATTTCTCGCCAAATGCTTTTATCCATTCCTTCTGTTTTTCATTTAATTCATCATACATTTCCTTTGCTTTTTCTAAATCTATTATTTCCAGCACTTCACCGTAGTTCAAAGCCCAGTTTCTAGCCATGTATAACCTTGCCTTCAATCTCTCAAAATCACTTTCTTTCATTGAATCGATTGACTCATAGTTATTTCTTTTAAGGATTTCCAGCACCTTATCCATGTTAATTTCTTCTTTTTCAGCATCATAGGCTATCTGAGATACTATTACACAGAATCTATATGGTATTTGCAAAGGCAACTCATCAGGTATTTTTGGTGTTGAGAGCTCATACAATCTTATCTTATCCATTTCATTTTCATTCAATTCAATGCCTTCTTCTCTCTTTTTCATTAACTCGAAATATTTTCTTTCGAGCTCCTCATAATCATCTACAAGGTTAGGAATTGCCTTTAAATCAAAGTCGATATGTTTTGTAGGTTTGCTTCTCAACAGCAAAAACCTTAAAATCTCAGGGTGGCAGATTTTTACCCAGTCCTTAACTGCAAACACGACACCAGATGATGAAGACATTGGGACTGCCTTGTCCCCTATTTTCAACTGAATCCATTCGTAAATTATTTTTTCTGGTGCTTGATAGTTATATACTGCTCTGGCAATTTTAACTCCTGTATCATAAGAACCGCCGGATGTCCCGTGGTCTTTACCCATAGGCTCTGCTATTACATTGAATATGCTCCATCTTGCAGGCCAATCAACTCTCCAAGGGAGTTTTCCCCTACCTTTAAAGGGTTCTACTGTGTTTTTATAACCACAGGAGCATTCATAATCAACGGTTTTATTCTCACTATCGTAGTTAATTACCTTTGTTGTGCTTAATTTACCACATTTCTCACAAACTATGTTTAACGGATACCAGTCTTCTGGAAGGGGTTCTTTTCTGTATTTATTTAATATATCCCTTATTTTATCCCTATTTTCCAGAGCCAATACTATTGTTTCGTCATAAAGCCCATTTTTATAGTTTTCATCAGCTTTATAGACGGTTAAATCAATGCCTAAATCATCCAAACTATCTACAAATGGTTTTAGGAAATGGTCCGCATAACTTTCACAGCATCCCTCAGGGCATGGAATTTCACTTATAGGCATGCCAACATATTTTTCATACTCATCTGGTAAGAATGGATAAACCTTCCTAAGTGGGTCATAGGTGTCAGCAATGAATATGAGCTCCGCCTCAACACCATTGTTTAACAGTCCCTTATAAAGTGCATCTGCTGTGAGTGTTTCCCTTGCATTTCCTACATGTATGTGTCCTGATGGAGTAATACCACTTGCAACAAGGTATTTTTCAGGATTCTGTTTTTCTCTCTTTTTTATTATTTTTTTAGCCATTGCGTCAGCCCAATGCAAATAATCGCCTCCTATATTTATATTTCATATACTTTTAATTATAATTTATTTTATGGATAAATGTTATAATAACATATAATTTATTTTATTAAAATTTTTCATCGTAAATTATAAATATTATAAAAACTCTCTTAATTCAAAACTTGTTTAACATATCATGAGCTCACATCTCATGACAATGAGACATACTACAATAGCCTTTTTTAAGGTTGATTTAAATTATATCTTATAGTATATAAGATTATTTTTGATGATAATATGAAAGAATATAAATCACCATCCTTAACTGTTGATGGTATAATTCAAATTGATGATAAAATCCTATTAATAAAAAGAAAAAACCCGCCCTTTAAAGATTCATGGGCATTTCCGGGAGGGTTCGTAGAATATGGAGAAACTACTGAAAATGCAGTTATGAGGGAAATCTACGAAGAAACCAATTTAAAGACCAAAATAAAACATCTCCTTGGGGTGTATTCAGACCCCAATAGAGACCCAAGGGGTCATACCGTTTCTGTTGTTTATATTTTAGAACATATTGAAGGAGCTCCCAAGGGTTCCGATGATGCCAAGGAGGCAAAGTTATTTAAAATCGAAGAGGTCAAAGATTTAGATTTGGCATTTGACCACAAAAAGATATTTAATGACTATTTGAAGTATTTAAAAAAGAAATGAGGAAATATAATAAAAAAATAATAAATAAAAATAAAATTAAACTAAAAAATAAAAAGGTGATAATGTGGTAAAGTTTTGCCCTAAATGTAAAAATATAATGCTTCCAAAAGATGGAAAATTAGTATGCACAGTATGTAAATTTGAAGAAGATTTGGAACAAACAAATGAATCATATGAATTAAAGGAAAAAATAGAATCAAAGAAACAAGAAATTGTAGTAATCGAAGATGTAAATACATTACCAACTACAAGAATAGAATGTCCAGAATGTGGAAATATGGAAGCTTACTGGTGGTTACAACAAACAAGATGTGCGGATGAACCTGAAACAAGATTTTACAAATGTAAAAAGTGCGGACACACTTGGAGAGAATATGATTAAATCATTTATTTTTTAATAATATTAATTCCATTTACTAATATTTTACCGGCTCTGCTTTTTTTACCTTCTTTTTCAACAAAAACTCTTAATTTTCCAGCTCTGCAAAAATGCTGGACCCTTAAACCAATATCTATTAAGGTTTTTTCATTGAATTCTTTTCCAATAAATTCCTGCAATGTTTCGGAGCTCGAACCACATGGAGACTCCCTTATTACATCCATATCTTTAATTATATCATTATCCAAATAAATATTAACAATCGGTTTTCCAAAGTATTTTAAAAACTCTTTTAATTGCGGGTATTTATCCAACTTATCTTTTAAATCATGTTCATCTAAATTACACATTAAATCTGGACAAATTACATTTCCAAAACTTTCAAGTTGTTTTTTAAACCCTTCTCCTCTCCATGCCCCCACGATTACAAAGATTTTTTTGTTCAATTTTTCATTAATATTATGTATTTCATTTATGAGAGCGTATGTTAAATCTGGATTTATAATATATGTAATTATTACGTCATATTTTTTTAGCTCATTCAGCTGAGCTCTATCGATTTCAATATCTTCAAAATCCCCAGCATAATTTATCTTCAAAAAATCACAATTAAACTTTTTCCCAATGACTCCTGTGGCTCGGTCCCCATATTTTCCCTCTGAAATAATGGCAACATCCATATTTGCATTTATGTTCATAATTACACCGTGGCAAATTATATGTTAAGTATATTTGGATATATAAATGTATGTGTCTAAAATAAAAAGTAGCCCGGTGCGGATTCGAACCGCAGTCCCCAGGTCCAAAGCCTAGGATGATTGGCCACTACACCACCGGGCTAATTCCAATCCAATCAGAACAAACTCTAATAGGATAGTTCTCATATATATACTTTTCGGTAATTGGTATTTGTAAATGTATGAATATAGAATAAAGAAAAGATGGGTAATACCAAATATTTGGTTATAACTCACTATTATAAAAATATATCAATATTTATGTAGTTCCCCCATTTATCAGTATTATTTATTATAGTAATTACAATAATTGAAAACACCACTTAGTTTTTTATTAATTATTGTAGCATCCAGTATTTAAGCAAATAGAATAAAATAAAAAGCATGAAAAATAAAAAAATAAAATAATAAAAAATATTAATATATTTTTATATCTTTTCTGGGATATTATGGCAACACTACATAAAATTTATACCCCAAGAATACTCAACACAGTTGAAATAATTGGAATATTATGCACAATTGAAATTCTGATATCTTTTATATTATCCACCTATAACCCCCCATATGAATATATATTGATGGAGTTGGATTTTATATCTATTTCATTTCTTACTTTTGAGTTTTTTTATAAATTAATGGGGGCAAAAAATAAATTAAAATTTTTTAAAAATATATATAATATAATAGATGCCATTGTTGTTGGTGCTTTTGCTTTATATTTATTACAAATGACCTCGACTACCGCAGTTGTTAGTTTGAGGATAATTAATGCAGTTAGAATATTGATATTATTAAGAGTAATAAAATTCAAACATCTTAACCTAAGCCGTGAGTCTATTAACTTTATAACCATATTAATATTTAGTTTTATATTATCATGTTTTATATGGTTAGCTGAAAATGAGGTAAATCCAAAAATAAACAATTTTGCAGATGCATTTTACTTTACAGTAATATCTATAACCACCATTGGATATGGGGATATTACACCTCAAACCATGTGGGGAAAAATAATAATTGTTCTTGCAGTATTATATATTGTATCTGGACTAATAACAAGAGCTCAGAAAATATTTGAATACAACAAATAATAGAAAATAAAAAAATAAAAATAAAAAATAATAGTTAATTAAAAATTAAAAATAATTCATTAGTTCGTATAATATTTTTCCAAAGGAGGAACTACCTGTTTCTTTCTGGACATTACGCCCTCTAAAAATATGCTGTTATTATCCAATTTTACATTAAATGCCTTTTCAAATGCTTCTTTGTTTCCAACAACTAAAACTTCGCTTCCTTCTTTCATTATGTCGGTGATAAGGAACAATATTAAGTCATAGCCTTCTTTGAATTTTTCTTCAAGTGCGTTGTATATATCCTGTTTTTTTGCCTCAACTTCTGAAACATCTATTACTTCAACCTGTCCAATACCTATTTTTTTACCGTTAAATTCAAAGTCTTTGTAATCGATTGTTATTATTTCCTCAGGGCTCATTTTTCCTACTGTGGATTTTGCTTTAAGCATCTCCATACCATAAGCATAAATATCTCCTATACCTGCAATTTCTGCAAGTTTTTCTGCGAGCTCTCTATCTGTATCTGTTGTTGTAACGGATTTGAATAAAACTGTATCTGATAAGATAGCTGAAAGAAGCAATCCTGCTAAATCAGGTTTTAACTCCTTATTTTTTCCGCCAATGAACTCCATCATTCCCTTAAAGTATAATTCTGCTATTACTGTTGCCGTTGAACCTACTGGTTTTGCAATATACAATATTGGCTCTGAGGTGGTGATGCCGATTTTATGGTGGTCGATTATTCCAACAAGTTTTCCATTATCTAAATCATCCAAACTTTGGGATTTTTCAGAGTGGTCTACAAGTATGAGCTCCTTGTCCTTTGCAGATTTTATCAATTCTGGTTCCATAATTCCAAATCTTTTTAACACAAATTCAGTTTCTGGGTTCAAGTCTCCCAACCTTGCAGGAGCTCCGTCTAAAAAATGTGCCAAAACAATTGCTGAACATATACTATCAGTATCTGGGTTTCTGTGCCCTACAACATATATCATAGTATCCTCCTTTGCTTTTTTATTTGATTTTTTCTTTATTTTTTCTTTTTCTTTTTGAAATGATTATAATTATGATATTAATATTTTTCTAATGCTTAGGTCATGCAATTGGTTTTAAATGTTTCAAAGTATATCAAATGATATACTCATATAAACCAACTGCTTTATAAGTCTCATTGTTGGTTTCGTTGCCGTCCCCAACTCGACTTATGGGGTGAGACCCGCACCCTCCTACCCGCTACTGGATTCACGGTTCGCTTGTGTTAGCAAGCGACCTAAAACCTTCGGTTTTAAGTTTTCCTCGCTACTCGACGAAAATGAACCTACGGCACAACTCTCCCCTAAACTTGCAGATGTAATATTTGATAAAATAGTAGAATTACGGGATGATTATGATATCACCCCCCTATTAGTTGAACAGAACGCAAAAAAGGCACTTGAAATAAGCGATAATGGATATATGTTTGTTAGTGGCAGAGTGGCATACGGAGGTTCTGCAAAATCACTTCTTGAACATGAAAAATTCCAGAGTTATTTCTTGGGAATTGTTAATGAAGATGTATAAATCATGTAAGAACTATAATTTAAATATATTTTAATGTATTAATGTATTAGGCACATGTTTGACATAAATGATAACAATATAATATTACGGTGATATCATGATGGGTGTTATTGAGGGAACCATTGTATGGTCCAATATTATGGTGTTGCTTGCCCTCGGTTTAACTTTAACATATATCACAACAGCAGTCCCAAATTTTGCTCAGGCATCTTTTGCTGTTGTGGGTTCCTATATTGCATTGACATTGTTAAGGTTGGTTGGTCTTGACCCCTATCTTTCCCTACCCTTGACATTTATTATTGGAGGGGTTGTTGGATTATCTACCTACTATATAGCATTAAAACCTCTTGTAAAAAGAAAGGCTTCAATTGAAATGCTTATGATAGCCACACTTGCATGGGATTTAATACTTCTTGGAGTGGTGGGGGCATACGCTGAAACATTGAGCACTATTACAAAAAAAACAGAGACACTTTTTGTATTCACAAATATTGATTTTGAATTCTACGGCATACATGGTAGGTTGATAATGTCAACCCTTGTCGTGTTATTAACATTGGTCGGATTGTATTTACTATTATATAGAACGAAATTCGGTATAGCATTAAGGGCATCTATGGAAAATCCATCCCTTGCCGAAGCTATGGGGATAAATGTTGAAAATACGAGGTTGTTTTCTTGGTTTTTATCGGGAGCTCTGGCATGTATGGCAGGGTCATTGTTGCCATATTTGCAGGAAATTGTTCCACAAACAGGGTATTTTCTTATAGTGTCAATATTTGCCGCAAGTATTGTTGGGGGACTGCACCATATAGCAGGAGCTCTGATTGGTGGGTATATTATTGGAATATCTGAATCCCTATTTACCTATGGACTGTCAAGTATATTTGGCCCGGAGGTTTTGGTGTATAATAAGTTAATATCTTTGGCTATAATGATAATAGTGATATTATGTATTCCTAATGGGATAACGGGAACTAATCTATGGAGGAGGTTGGAAAAATGGTTGAACTTATAAGTTTAATTTTATTTTTCTTTGGATTGTATATGATAGTCTCACTGAGTCTAAATTTAGAATTTGGATACGGTGGAATACCAAACTTTGGGAGAGCTCTCTCTGTATTGGCAGGAGCAGTAGTAGTTGGAGGTATATTAAATAGGATATTTATATGGTATTTTGGAATTACGGGGGATTTCATCACCGCAAGCAGTATAGCAAGTTATAATTTAACAGAATTAATAGCTCAAAATCCACTTGTGGGGTTGGGCGTATTTCTACTGGCAGTAGTCATTGCCATGATTGTGGGATTGATAATAGGAGCTCTGTCAATTCTCCCAAGTGCAAAACTTAAAGGGGATTATTTGGGAGTTACCCTTCTGGCAATAAGTGAAGTGGCATTTTTTGTTAGCTACTACAACACAGACATTGTAGGAGGATACTACGGTGTATCGGCACCAGATGTGTTGGCATTTGTTCCGGGAGAATATAAATTATATGCCTACTCCATATTGGCAATAACTATTGGAGCCATTGTATATTTATTCACAAATAGGTTATTAAACAGCCCTTATGGAAGAATTTTAAGGGCTCACAGGGAGAATGAAGATATTGTAAAGGCATTCGGTAGAGATATAATGAAGTTGAGGATAAAAACAGTTGCATTAGGTTCAGCCCTTGCAAGTATTGCAGGTGTTCTTTACACATTTTACTCATCAAATGTTACGGCTAATGCCTTTACACGAGTAGAATGGACATTTTATCCATTTTTAATAATACTGCTTGGGGGTAAGGGAAACAACAAAGGTGTAGTATTGGGAGCTCTCATATTTGTGCTTGTTAGAATGTTGCTTGAATACTATAAATTTGATATTAAAAACTTACTGCACCTACCATTTGAGGCGGTTTGGCTTCAATATATATTCTTTGGAGTCTTGGCACTAATTGTGCTTTATTACAGGCCGGAAGGTATTTTAAAGGAAAAACCTATATTTACACCACCGATAAAATCTGCAATTAAGAAAATGAATAACGACTAAAATACATCAATAGGTGAGATTTATGGAAAAAAGAGAAACTGGCGAAAAAATACAATTTAGGGCAAAAAAAGGAAAATGGTTTGTTGTTAAAAAAATGGATATTGATGAAAATACTGAGGACATAGAAGTTGCAAGGCTTTTAAACTCCATTGATGAAACCATTAATAAGAAGATAATAGAGTTCCTTCCATTTGATGTGAAGAAACTTGAAGAAATAGCTGATGAAATATATCAAAAGAAAAAGGGCAGGGTTAAAGAAGAGGATATAGCAAACGCACTTGCAAAATTAAAATCTCCTTCAACAACAAGAAAATTGAACAGCATAACAGAATTAAAGGAAGGTAAAGAGATATTGAAAATAATATTAAATAATATCATATTGGAAAGATTGGGCATAAAAACAAGATTGGATACGAAATTAATAGATAAATATATGGAAAAAGCAAATGATTAAAAAAATAAATTATTATTATTATTATTATTATTATTATTTATTGATTTTTTATATTATTATTTTATTTTTTATTAATTTATATCATTTATTGGAATAAAAACGGCATGCTGTCATCCACACCTGGAACAAAGTTTGTTGTTTTTCTTATTTTTAATTGAGTTCTATGATAAATATACGCCACTGGAATCTCCATTGGACATACGTCTTCACACTGACCGCAGTTTATACAGCTGAAACTCATGTGGGACAGTCTGATGCCTTGGAACATTACCGGGTCAGGTGGAATCTCTCCTTTATCCATGTAATCTTCATTTAAAGCACACTCCCTACAAAAGCATATTGGGCAGGCATCCCTGCAACCGTAGCATTTTATGCACCTGTTCCAATACTCCTTCCATTTTTCAATGGAAGGGTATTTCTCTTCAAGCTGTTCCTTTTGAGCAGATTTAGCAAGGTTAATCATAATTTTTTCAATCTTTTCCCTAATCTTAATGCCCTTTTCAGAAGGGGTTTTGACCTTAATATATCCTTCTTTTTCAGCATTTTCAATTAACTCCCTTCCTTTTTCTGAACACACTTCAACAAAAGTCCATCCATCTTCTGCTCCCCAGTTTCCACAGGCAATATCTGCATTTCTTGGAATCTTTAATTCACATCTCTGGCAGTTTTTTCTCCTTCCAAATCCTTTCTCTTCTAAATCGTGTATTTTAATAGCTTTATGGGTCCCATCCTTTAATTCTATTATGAATTTACCACTATCTATCTCTTCCTTGACAACATCCTCAGGATTTACGCCGTAAAACATCTCTATCATTTTCATGGCAGTAATTGGTGGAATTGTTCCACCGCAGTTTAAACCTATTGTGTAGATATTATCCTTATCTATCTGGTGTCTTTTTTGGAGCTCCTTTATAGCCATGGCATCACATGGCTTTACAGCTACGGCTAATTTTAAATCATTTAAATATTTGCTTATAATATTTCCAAAGTTTGTTGGAGCACAATGTAGAGAACCACATGTTTGGATGAGCTCCTCTGAGCTTTTTACAAGGGTGGGTATTCCATCATAAACATCTTCTCCCTTTTTTAGGGCTAAAACTCCATCCACAAGTTCTTTATCTAACAGATATTTGAATAATGCAGACACTGCCCCACCACATTCAGCATGTTTTAATATGTTCTCATCTGTTGATTGGATTAAAAGGTATTTCATGGTCATCACCATTTAAATATATAAAAAATAAAAAATTCACGATTATTGCTTATCAATTCTAACTGCACACACCTTGAATTCAGGTATCTTACAGTTGGGGTCCAGTGCAGTGTTTGTTAATATGTTTGCAGCACATTCTGCAAAGTGGAACGGCATAAACACCACACCTTTTTTAATATTTTTAGTGATTTTTGCCTTAACTTTTACCTCTCCTCTTCTCGATGAAACCCTGACTAGCTCTTTATCTTTAATATTTAATTTTTTGGCATCTTCGGGGTGTATTTCTACGAATCCCTCATTTATCTCCGATGTAATATGCTTACATTTTCTCGTCATTGTTCCTGTGTGGTAGTGGAATATGAGTCTTCCAGTGGTTAAAATCATAGGATATTCCTCATCTGGAAGCTCTGCGGCTTCTCCATATTCAACGGCAAATAATTTACCTAATCCATCTAGCGTAAGGAATTTCTCAGTATGTAAAATTGGCGTTCCTTTGCTATCCTCTGTCTTACATGGCCAATGTATGCCATCTACTCCCAATCTTTTGTAGGTAATGCCCGCATACTGTGGTGTGGCTTTTCTAATCTCATTAAATATTTCCTCAGGGGAAGTATAATTAAACATATCGCCATATCCCATTTTTTCAGCAAGTTTTTTAATTATAATCCAATCATCAAGGGCTTCTTCCGGTGGATTGACAGCTTTTCTTATCCTCTGAACCCTTCTTTCAGAGTTTGTAAATGTTCCATCCTTTTCAGCCCAGCATGCAGAAGGCAGAACAACATCTGCCAGTTGAGCTGTTTCAGTTAGGAATATATCTTGAACAATAAGGAAATCAAGGGATTTTAATGCATGCTCAACATGGTTTATATCGGGGTCAGAAACCATTGGATTTTCCCCCATTATATACAGGCATTTTAATTCATCTCCACATTTTTCAATCATTTCTGGAATAGTTAGCCCTACATTGTGGTTTAGTTCGGTATTCCAAAGTTCTTCAAATTTCTTATATACCTCAGGGTCATTTACCTTTTGATAACCTGGATATACATTTGGTAGAGCTCCCATATCACAGGCTCCCTGAACATTGTTCTGCCCCCTCAATGGATTGACTCCCGTTCCTCTTTTTCCAAGATTTCCAGTTATCATTGCCAAATTACAGCAGCATTTAACATTATCTACACCATGTATGAACTGAGTCACGCCCATACAGTATAATATCGATGACTTTTCAGAAGTTGCATATAGTTTTGCCGCTTCCTCTATGAGCTCAGGTGAAACCCCACAAATCTTTGAAACATATTCAGGGGTGTATTTTTCCACAGTCTTTTTTAACTCCTCAAATCCTTTTGTTCTGTTTTTTATGAATTCCTCATCGATTAAATTATTATTTATTATAACATTTATCAAACCATTTACTATGGCAGCATTTGTTCCGGGAGTTATTTGGAGAAATACATCAGCCTGACTGGCAGTCATTGTTTTTCTAGGGTCAATAACTATAACCTTAGTTCCCTTTTCTTTTGCTCTAACTACCCTTCTTGCAATTATTGGATGCTGTTCAAATGTGTTTGAACCTATAATAAGTATGCAATTTGCTTCTTCAATATCTTCAATTGAGTTTGTCATGGCACCAGACCCAAAAGCTTCCCCAAGACCTGCAACAGTTGCAGAGTGTCAAATTCTCGCACAATGGTCTATATTATTCGTTTTTATTACTGCTCTCGCAAATTTTTGGAATACGTAGTTATCCTCGTTCGTGCATCTTGCCGATGAGAAAAAGCCCACTTCATCGGGAGTATATTCCTTTAATTTACTTGCAATTAAATCCAAAGCCTCTTCCCAGCTGGATTCAACAAATTTACCATCTTTTTTAATTAATGGCTTTTTTAGCCTCTCATCACTATGAACAAATTCATAACAGTAATTCCCTTTAATACATACCTTTCCTTCATTTACTGGATGTCTTTTAAACGGATGGGTTCCTACAATTTTATCATCTTTTACGATTAAATCCACTCCGCATCCGCATCCGCAGTATGGACATACCGTATGGACCATTTTAAATTCGGTCATTATATCCACCTTTCTTTTAATTATTAGGTTATTAATTTATTATCATATTTGGGAAACTTTTGGTTTTTTCTCGGTTATCTACTCCGCAAGGGTTCGTAGATAACGGGGTGCCTATATTATAAAAATTATTATTAAAATCAAAATAATGATAAAATAAAATATTATGTTGAGTAATATATGCAATATATTTAAAGTATTTGGATGGTGACTCTATGGGCATGTGTCGGCAAATGCTTCATCCACAGATTTTAGAGGTACTGCATATTTAACATAGTCGTGTCAGTTCTCCTGTTTCAACATCTATAATATATCCCCTAACATCCACATCATTTGGAATTGCAGGATGATTTTTTATCAATTCTGCTCCTTTAATTATATTATCTTCTTCAGAATCAATTTTACCTAGCCACTGTTCTAAATTCGGGGTGAAATATGGATTTGCCCCTCTTTCAACCATTTTCTTTTTAATGTCTTCAACATCCACGGATTTCATGCCACAGTCTGTATGTCCAACAACCATGATTTTATTCACATCAAGCAGATATATAGCAACCACAAGAGATCTTAATGTATCTTCCGTTATAATATTTCCAGCATTTTTAATGACCTTGGCATCCCCTCTGTCTATTCCAAGTTTTTCAGAGAGGAAGTTGACCAATCTAGTGTCCATGCAACTGACGATTGCAAGTTTTTTCTTAGGCTTTGCATCATCACCCAAAATATGACCTCCTTAAACCACATTATTCAAAATTGTTTATTGTAAACTGTATTATTTATTACACTGGTATACTTTATTAACCCCAATTCCAAAAATTTTTGGTTTCCACAGTTTTGGTATTCCCATGAATCCAAAATATTTATAATGCTTTGTTATAATCCCATACAGCTCTATTTTATCTCCTTTTTTTACCTCATCAGGCAAAGGGACAAGGAGAAGTGATAGTATTTCTCCCGTTTCATCCTTGATTTTAACCGTGGGTTTGGGGGAAACGCCATATATTATTTTTTCCACAGTTCCTATAACCTTAACTTGATGATTTAACATGTCCTTTGTAATATCCTTTATTTTGGTTGTGGATAAGTCTCTTTCATAATCTGGGAGTAGTTGTTGGGAAAGGTCGTTATTCATTTTTGAAATTTTCAAAGGAATGAGTGTCAGCGCTATAATAAATGGTATTGCACACAACAACACCCAAATATTTTTGGAAATTATTGTGGCCCATATTGTTATTGCAGACCAGACTATCAGGGATAATGTGGCAGAAGGCATTGTTTTTGCATGCTTTAAAGCATTGTTTAGATTAAATCTTTTTACCATATGCATAGTAATACACCATTGCTACAAATATTACTGCCCCAATAATGTTTCCTATTGTGGCAGGTAACTCGTTCCATAACCACCATCCCGAAAGAGATACATTTGCGCCAAGCATCATTCCAGCAGGGATGAAATACATGTTTGCCACGCTGTGCTCAAATCCAGATGCTACGAACGCCATTATTGGGAACCATATCATAAGGAATTTACCAAATACACTTGTTGCAGTTAAAGAACCCATAACTGCGAGATTAACGAGCCAATTACATCCAATACCTTTTACAAGACAGGAGAGCCATCCCAACGCCCCTCCCGCCATGTATGGAAGGACTTTTGCTTCGGCTATTTTAATTGCAGTCTGACCAAATGAATTGACTGCCCATTCGCCAGTTGTAGTATTAAATGACCTGAGCGGACCATATATCATTATTGCAACATATATCAGAGAACCAATAAGATTTCCAACATATACCCAGAACCAGACCTTTAAAAGCTGGGAAAATGACGCCTTTTTTTGAAATATTGCCACAGGTAGTAGCATCATATCCCCAGTAACAAGTTCCATACCAGTTAATATGATTAATATAAGCCCAACAGGGAACACTGCTGCACCTATAAGCTTTGCAATTCCCAATCCAAGGTATTGGGATACTCCGGTGGAACATATTGTGCAAAGTCCGGCACCCATGGCAATATATGCTCCTCCCATGATTCCCCTTAACAAGAGCTGATTGGCCCCTAACTTCCCTTTATATCCCCCTACATTTCCTGCCAACTCAATTGCCTTATCAGGCGGGTTAAAATCCATAGTATTACCTCCTTTCCAATTTTTGTTTATTGTGGTCTTGTGGGGTGCTAACCACATATATGAAATTTATTTATTATATAATTTTCGATTTAAATCATTTCAAAAAGTATAAATAACAGTTATTTTTTAAAAATATGCAATTTAAAAGCATTAAATAATATTAAAAAAGAAATTAAAATTGATTACATCCAACAAAATAAAACTATGCGATATATAACTTGAAATAACTGCAAAAACAACAAAAATTAAAAATAATTAAAATATTTTATTAATAAACAGCCCACTGGCCTTCAATATCTTTGACCGCAGTGCCATATCCCATCAACTTTATGGTATTTCCGTCGTGTGCTACAACAGTTTTAAACCCTATTATGGCAATAGCTTCCATAGACTTTGCTTTTTCTTCCATTAATTCCAACAATTTATCCATATCATAGCCCTCTACAACCTCTGAGACTATTCCTAAATAATAAAGTTCTACCCCTGGAATCTCATTTGTGGTTGTTATCAGGAATGAATCCAATTTCATAAGGACACCTCTGCTTGTGAATATGGCACCCCACAAATCCACATAATTATATTATTTTTCCTGTATATATATTTTTTGATTCTATTCAGTTTTTATAACCGGACCAATCCTTTCGACACCTTCCTTCCAATAACAAATAGATTTGGAATGTCAAATTGACCGTAAATCTCCCAAAAATACCTATAAAAGAATTTCCTTTGATTTAACGCCGAATTATCTGTAATTCAGGATATTTATCTCTATTTTTATCCACTGTGTAATTCAGATACTTGCTCATTGATATAATATTACCAACCAATATCTTTTCAAGTTTCTCTTTTTTCCAATATTATCTAAATATAAATCCATTTCAACTGTGATTATGGAGCTCATCACATTTATATTTGTTTAAAAAATATCATCTTAACTGTGGAATTTGGGATTTTTTAATTTGTTAAAATAGCAATTGTTTAGGTTTAAAAACTCTCCCTTTTCAATTTCACGATTCCTTTGGCAGGAAGCCAACGATTAAACAAAATCACAAAGTGATTTTGTAGCTCTCCGCTTCGCTCCGACTCCGCAACGAAGTTGCGACCTAAAACCTTCGGTTTTAAGTTTTCCTCACTTTCGTTCGGAAATGCTATAAAAATCCGAAGGATTTTATTCAATTAGCCGTTGGAGGAATGCCGAAAAATTTATATGTTGTATAAACTATAAATTGTAATAAGCCCTAAGGCACGAAGCTCGGTAGAGTGGATACGGTTGGAAGGGCTTTATTGGTAAATAATACAGGGCTGTCCGTCAGCCAGCCTAATGTCCTCCGCCCTTATTATTGAGGGAGTTGGATTAAATAAAATCCCTACGGGATTTTATAGCATCAAAATCTTTGATTTTGAAGTTAAAATTGCGGAGCAATTTTATACTCTCCGCTTCGCTACAAAGGGCAAGCCAACGACTTTAGTCGTTGGTAGCTGACCATAGCTATTTAACAATTCCTCGGTCTTTGAAATGAGAGCTCCGCCGTTTAAAACTGTTTAGTTTTTTGTGAGTATTTGTGAGTGTATGGGAGCATTTAGTTTTCGAAATGTTTATATAGTGTTTTCATGCATAGTTTATAGTGTCAATCTAATCAACCCCAAGACTTTCCTAAACCTCTTTTAAACATGTTAAAACATCCAACAAATTGTCGAATTGATGGGTGGAGCCGGGGTCCCCACGACAGGGGAGGAGACCGATGACATGCTCCCAATGAACCCAGAGGGATATGAGGTTGATGACGCCCAAGTCCAATGTGAGCATTTACTCACCAACGCTTACATTGGACAGACCCCATAAATATATCTACTAATGAGTATCCTTTATCATTAATTAATCTAACTATATATATATATTTATAATTCCTTTTTCTGTTAATTATAAAAAAATGTTTGAAAGACCCACACCCATTAAAACAAGGAGAAAATAAAAAACATAAATCTATTATTTCTATTTTTAATTATATACTCAGTAATGCAAAAATAACTCCCACAAAAGCTATTATCGTTGTACATAGTGAAATAGGATATACCTGCCTAAATGTTAAAACTGGAGTATATGCACTCACAACTGAGCTCAGTATAGGAAACAGGAAAGCCACTGCAAAGTTTTCAACAATTGTTATTGGATTATTTACATCTGGTGCAATACCAAGATAAAGTGTTGCAAATAAACTTCCAAGTGTTATCATTAGGAGCTCCTTTACTGACAAATATATAGCCCTGTATCTTCCAGAGTATTCCATAGTTGGACCTTCAATAACATCCGCCTTGGTGTGCATAATTGAGAACGGATAATCGTTTGTTAATATTATATATCCTATAAAGTATGCTATTGCTCCAAAAATTCCCCCAAGAGTAAATAAAAAATTGTTTCCAACGAGATTGGCTAAATATATACTTTTGTGAGGTATGAACGGTATAAGGGTAGCAACATAAAATGGAAATGAGCCTATTGTAATCATTTTAAAAGCCCTGACTGCCCCCAACTGTTCGAGAGATATTTTTAGTGTGTTTAAAAAATTACTTCCCTTACATTCATCAACATACGGCATTCTAACTCCCATGACTGAGCTCGCAAGAGAACCCATAATTACATAAGCCATTTCCTCCACTTTTAAAAGCCCAGCTATAAATATTAAATTAGAAATTACGGCAATTTTAGTAATTGATGTAGATGCAAGAATCAGCCAAATTGCCACAAAACTCACAATAGGGAGAGTTTTATATAATCTTGGCATAATGCTGTATGGCTCTTCTGTTTTTTTTGCTAAAAACTTAAATAATGCCCAAAGTCCTGGCGTTAATATTGAAGGTCCTGTCCTTTGCTGAATTCTTGCCTGGATTTTCCTCTGAATTCCGGGAATCCATGTGGATACCGCAAATGCTATCAGTGGAATGCCCAGTATTGAGAGTATCTCTTCAATCATTGCATACATAAAAATACACCTCGATTATTCTTCCTTTATAATTTTTGGAAGTGCCTGCACAATACCTTGTATAATATCCTCAGGTCTTGGGGAACATCCTGGAACTTTAACATCCACTGGAATTATATTTTCAACAGGTCCATCTATAAAATCAGAAGTTCCCAAATCTCCGCCGATGTTTCCATACACTCCGCCCATCAATGCACAGCATCCTACTGCAACAACTGCCTTAGGTTCAGGTATTGCCTCGTATATTTTTTTAAGTGGTTCAGTCATTACCTTTGTAACGCATCCGCTTACAAGTAATATATCAGCCTCTCTTGGATTCCATGTTAAAAGGACGTTGTATTGCTCAGCATCATAAAATGGAGACAGGACACAATTTACAACCTCAATATCGCAACCATTGCATCCCCCGGTGTATGCCAGCATGACATGAATACATTTTTTCCTTGCATGTTCTTTTATCATGCATTCACCTTTTTTCTTTTTAATATCGTTCTTTCTTAATTTTTTTATTTTATTTCTTCTTCTTTATTCTTCAATATTATTTCTTATTAATTTTTTATTCTCTCCTTCATACTTTTTTCTTCTTTATTTCTTTTCTTCTTTAAGCATTCTCGAAAGATTTATTGAAAGAATATTTGCTATCTTTTTCAACTGTTCCTCTGGAATATCCACAGGTTTTTCAAACATTTTAGTTAAATCAACTTCAATATATTCATCCCCAACGTGCCTTGGATGAATGGGAGATATTTCATTAAATATGGAAAATACCGGGCAGAAATCATGACAGTATAAACAATAGATACATCTTTCATCATCTATTACAGGAATTGATTTTTTTATGTAATTTTCAGTTATTTTTACAGGCTCTATTCCCACCATCTTAATACATCCCGTTGGGCAGGCATTGGCACATCCTCTACATCCAATGCAGAGCTCCTCAAACACACTCCTTGGAAGCTTCACTCCTGATAGTATATTATTTCTCATTTCCATTGAAGTATATCTATCCGTTCCAAAAATTATTCGTTCCAGATTTTCATAAAATCCAGAAATGAATATTTTTGCAAGATTTTTAAAAGATGGATTGTTCATAATATGCACCTTCAATAAGAATTAATCTTTTTATTTTATTTTTCAACCCATTTTCTGTATATTGAAATAGCATGAGTAGGGCAGATATTTGCACATGCTGAACAGAATTCACATTTATCCCAATCAAATTTACCCTTATCTACGGCATCATTTGGACAGATTTTGTTGCATAATCCACAAAATACGCAGAAATCAAAGTCAGTTCTAATAAATGAGTTGTCCCTATCGATAATATTTTTATATCCTGTGGTATTTGGAATTACGTCTCTTGGGCAGTGTATAGCACAGTTTTCACACATTATGCAGTTCTCATCAAATACAACTTCTCTTTTAATTGATTTGCAGATTTCGTTTTTGAATTTTATAATTTTCACAGTAATTGCATCCCTTGGACATACATTTGAACAAGTTCCGCATCCTATGCAGTTTTCATCCTTAATCACATCGAATCTTTTAATTTCCTCTATACTTATGGCATCCTTTGGACAGACATCTATACATATACCGCATAAAACACAACCACCATCTACAACTTCCCCTTTGTTAATTCTAACTCCCTGCGGACATACATTTACACAGGCATTGCATAATTTACAGGAGCTTGGGTCATAAAGCACCTTGTTGTTCTCAATCTTTAAAGCACCAGCTGGGCATTTGTCGGCGCATAAACCGCAATTTATACAGTGTTTTAATGGTATGGTTTTTTTGTCCTCTTTAATTTTAACTACCTTAAAGTTTGATATTTGTAGGGCATCCTTTGGACATTTTTCAATACAGTTTCCGCACAATATACAGGTTTCAGTATCCACTTCACCACAGTTTATGGCATCCTTTGGACAGACATCTCCACAAATATTGCATCTTGTGCATCCATCTACTTCCTCTTTTTCCAATATCGTGTTTTTTGGACATAGATATACACATTTTCCACATTCTGCACATTTTTCCCTATCTATGTTTATTGAAACTCTAACTTCCATCAACCTAGAATTCGGTTTGCTCTCTATATGTCCTATATCACTTATTTCATTACCTTTGATTGTCCCTCTGTTGAACATACTTAAATATCGTTCTGCCAGAGCTCTGTTCTTTTTACTCTTCAAATCTTTTAGATTAAAATACATTCTTGCATCGTAGGGACAAACTTCGGCACATAATCCACACATTACACAAATTCCATCAGGATATGAAAACTCCCTTTTATTGTTATTTACGATTTTTTCCTCTTTTTTCATCACAATTATATTTATTGGACAGGCTTTTTCACAGGTTCCACAGCCGTTGCATCTTCGCCTATCTACATAATATCCGCCAAATTCATTCTTTTTTATGGCGTTGTTTGGGCATTCCCTTGCACAAGTTCCACATGTGATGCAGGAAAATGCTTTATTATCCATTAATCTAATGGCATTTGTGGGACATACCTTCATACATTTTGAAGATTCCTTAAATGGACAAGTTTCGCACTTTTCAATGCCTCTACATTTGCTTATATCCGTTATAATCATAATATCACATAATATTATTTTACTATTTTAATTATTTTTTAACACATCTCGTTTATTATTGGTCAAATCATTAATTAATCAAACATTAATAAATTAAAGGTAATCCAATAATATGCCGGCGTTTTTAATTAATTCCTCTTAAACATCATATTTATCAGATTTCCAAATAATAGCCCTACCATCGACAATATAAATGAATAAGACATTGGGAAATTATAGTAAGGGAGAGCTCCCAATAAATAGGCAACAAACACTCCTACAATTAGATAAAACAACATATTTAATTTCATATTTATCTTTATTCCTAGCATAAAGCCCACAAACATCCCCACCAATGGCAAAAACATGGTATTTATTGTAATTAATCCATAGTTTATCATAATATCACCATTTGCAATATATTTGCATTAATCTGCAATGTTCTTCATGATGACCTTTTCACCAGTTAATAATGTAGTAATTGTAGATAATCCAGCCAATACCTTTAAACCCACTGCTGTGTTTAGATAAGGTATTATCCCAACATTTTCCAAACCTGCTGGTGATGGAAATATATTCATCCCAAAGAGACTGTCAAAATTAAACAGGTAATATCCTGAAACCACAATACCCAATATTCCAAATATGAGAAATGTCAGAGCTCCGAAACTTTCAAGGGTTTCCAAAAATTTATGGTTGAAATTCATCGGACAATCTTTTATTCCAAATGAAATAATTGCCAATATGTAGGCGGCGGCTATCAATGAACCTCCTTGAAATCCTCCTCCTGGTGTGATATGCCCCCCAAGAATCACGACTATTCCAAGAATCATCAATATTATACTCATAGGCATTGCTAAAACTTTAATTATTGGAGTAAATCCTCCCATATCATCAATATTTTTAGCCAGTTTATCATTTTGATTTCCATAAACTTCTTTAAGAAATTCTGAATTAAACAGCCCTCTTCCAAACACCATTCCTGTGACAAGAACTGAGTTAATCAATATCAAACATTCTCCAAGTGTATCAAATCCTCTCCAATCAAATAAAACTGCACTTACAAGATTTGGTATAATATCGGTATGAGTATATATGGCATTTACTCCCTCAACTACATTTATACTATAAACGGAATAAAATATCGCCGCACCAAAGAACATAAAGGATAGTGAAACTGCAATTTCCCTATTAACAGATACAGGCATAATATCACCAATGAACATAAATATTAAAATTTAATATTAATATATAAATATATATTTATTTTTGGTATCTTTTTTATTTGGCAAAGTATATTACAACCGATAGAATGCCAACAAACATAGATATCCAGAATAACTGCATGTTTATATGATTTGAATTTTCCTTATTGAATTTAAATAACATAGGCATGAATGAAATGGCAATTCCGATTATGGAAACTCCCATAATTGCAAATAATATGTCGCTGAATACCCGAGATAATAGCAATACGGACATAACTAAAAAACCATATAAGGTTAATTCGCCAGTTAGTCCTGCACCAACGGATATTCCGTCCCCATGTTCTTCTTTTTCCATTTCCTTTTGAAATTTATCATATTCCATACAATACCACCACAATTATTTAATAACATATTGTTTCAGCCAACTTAATCAATGCATGACACCTATAACTACTATTAAAATGTCCAAATTCTTCCAATTTCATTTGCATAAGGAGCTATTTGATTTACTACAATATCTGGATAGATACCCAATATAATACATAATATCGTCAATACCGCTAATGAGAATATGGAGTATCTTGAAACCTTAATATTTTTATATTCTTCAATCTGCTCTTCACTACATGGTTTTAAGAATATTAAGTAAAATGCCTTCATCATTGAAACGAATGTTCCTACACTAACCAATATCATTATAACTGCAAGTTCTGGCATATTTACACTCATAGCCGCTTCTGCAAGTAATAATTTACTTTGAAATCCATTAAATGGTGGAACACCACTTATTGCAAGTTTTGCACATAATATCATAAATGCAACTGTTGGCATAATAGGTAAAAGCCCACCAAGTTTTGCCAAATTTGATGAATGTTTTTGACTAACTATGTGAGCTCCTAAGAACAATGCACTCTTATAAATAACGTGGTTTATTGCATGGAATATTCCTGCTATAATGCCCAATGGTGTTCCAATGGCAAGCCCTGCTGCAACATAACCCCCTTGACTTATGGCGTGATATGAAAGAAGTTTTTTATAATCACTTTGCAACAATGCCATCACAACACCAAATACCATCCCAAATATTGATAATGCAATCAATGCACCATGGGCAGTGTTGAAGTAAGATAGACCGCCGAATAATTTGAAGATTACAAGCATTACTGCCACAAGGACAAACTTTGAATATGTTTGCAACATTGAAGCCACAAATGGTTTTGCCCTAGCATATATATCCGCTTTAACTGTGTGAAATGGTGGAAGACCGCCACCATAGCACAAACCTATAATTAACATCAATAATCCGCCATATATAGTAGGAGTTGCCGGATTATTTGCAAGATAGTTGTGCATGTCGCTTATATTAAGGGTTCCTGTTGCAGATAGTAAAAATGCTATACCCAACAATAACAATGAACCAGCCACAGTTCCCATTATCATATATCTAAATGCCGCTTTGTATGCCTTTTCTGTTCCAGAGGCTATTACCAATCCTGTTTGAGCTATTGCCGCAATCTCATAAAATACATATATATTGAAAAGGTCATCTGCCAAAACCACTGCTGAAACACTGGCAAGTCCCATTAATAGCAAGGATACAAATAATCCGTTTAATTTTTTTTCACCCATTCCAGCAATAAGCACCAATGAACCTATTAACATTAATGTGAAAATCATTACCTGCTTTGCTGGATTGAATATATATGATATTCCCGAGATTAACCCACTTTCTACACCATGAGCTCCGAAGAAATATGTTCCATAGCCCCCAAGGAATGGAAGAATTACAAGAGATAATGCCATCAAAAGTGCTAAAATTCTAATTGCCTTACTTTTATAAATATAATTAAAGATTATCGCCATAATTAATGGAAACACTACAATTAACGGTAGCAGATTCATTCTTTTCACCATATTATTTTACTAAATAATTAAACATTAATCTTCCTTTAATATAATCGACGCTTTAAGAGTTCTATATTTTTTATAAAATACTATGGAGAGTGCAAGCATTATAGCAAGCATTGAAGCTTCAATAACAATATTTGTTAATACAAGGGCATGAGGGAGTGGATAAACTGCTTTTGTGGCAAACACTGTAAATTCCAAACTGGGCATTTTAATGGGAACGATTCCGCCAGTCTTGTATCCGATAGCAATCAATGTTAAATTTACCCCATTTCCAAGTGCAGACAGGGCTATAATTTTTTTTAAAACATTATCTACAAAGAAAACACCATATAATCCTACAATAGCCAAAATCCCCGCGGCTATAAATGATGCAAGTTGCAAATCCATATTCATCACCAAAAAGGAAAAATTATTAATAAGAAAATATAATAATGATAATAAATATAACAATTCAAATTTGTATTTGTTCATTATATTGTGGCACTGATATGATGATATATGATATAATGATGTATGAACCTATAAATAATTTGTCATTAATTATAATGATAAATATTTTTTAAAATATATAAATATTATGGTAATGAATCAGAAGCATTAATTTTATCGTCAAAAAGGTGAGAACTTTGGATATAAAACCGATTTTAGAGGAATATTTAAAAGATTGCAAAAAACTCGCCATAATGGGCATTGGAAATACTATGAAAGGGGATGATGGCTTTGGCATATTAATAATTGAAAATTTAGTAAAATACTATAAAAATAAATATAATCTAAATCCCAACAATGAAGTAAATAAGATAGGAGATAAAATTATACTTCTAAATTGTGGGGTGGTTCCAGAAAATTTTACAGATGTTTTAAAACGAGAAAATCCGAGTAATATATTGATAATTGATGCTGCATTGATGGGAGAGGTGCCTGGAACATTAAATATCGTGAATAGTGAAGATATATCAGAAATAGGATTTTCCACGCACTCATTACCTATGAGCGTAATAGTTAAATACTTGACACATTATATAAATACCGAAATACTTATAATAGGTATTGAACCAGAAAATATAGATTTTGGAAAACCATTATCAAAAAAAATTTATGAAAAAAATTTAAAATTTACAGAGATGCTTATCGATTTATTAGATTCTTTTTTGGAAAATAGATAAATTAATTAAATTAATTAAAATAAAAATTAATTAGCAAGGTGAATAAATGTTTTCCATTAAATTTAAAACAACAGATGAACTGCCGGAGCCTTCGCCACGATTAATAGACCAAATAATAGGTCAGGACGAGGCTCTTAATATTGTATTAAGTGCAGTTAATAATAAAAGACATGCACTGCTCTTGGGAGACCCAGGAGTTGGTAAATCCATGATGGTTAAAGCAGTAGGGGACCTCATAGAAAAATCCAGCTCCGACTTTAAACCATATACAATACTAGCAAAACCAAATTTAAAAAACTCTGAAAAACCCATTGTAGAATTAATTGAGGGCCCTTATGAAGAAAAGGTTGAAGTTACAAAACCAAGTGTAGTTAAACAGCCACCGAACATATTAACTATGATATTATTTATGATTGTATTCACTGCAATTACATCATATTTAATGAGGGGACTTCCAGAATCAAAGGTCCTTGGTGTAATAGCAACCGTCTCAATTGTAGCATTTGCCTTAGCATTTGTGGTTATTTTTTTAACGATATTTGGAGCCACAAAAGGTTCCATGTCAAATACAGTTAGCCCTATGGACTTAAAACCTGTTGTGCTTTATGAATGCAAAAAACGACCTCTTGTGAGGGCAAGTGCCTATAATGTAACTAAACTATTAGGAGATGTTAAACACTGCCCTCTTGGAGGTAAGCCACCACTTGGAACTCCACCCCATAAGAGGATAATTCTTGGGGCAATACATGAGGCACATAAAGGAATTCTCTATGTAGATGAGATAAAAACCATGCCACCAGAAGTTCAGGATTATATATTGACCGCATTACAGGACAAGCACCTTGCAATAAGTGGTAGAAATCCAAATTCAAGTGGGGCAACTGTTGAAACAAATCCAATACCTTGTGATTTCACATTGATAATGTCGGGGAACATGGATGATGTTAATAACCTAAGAGCTCCGCTACTTGATAGGGTTGATTACAAAATTGTTCTTAAAAATAAAATGGAAAACACTCAGGAAAACAGGGACAAATTATTACAGTTTATAGTTCAGGAGATAAGAAATAACAATTTAAATCCAATGACTTATGAAGCATGCTGTGAAATAGTTAAAATAGCCCAGTTGCTTGCAGGTTCAAAGGATAAATTAACTTTAAGGCTGAGAAGATTGTCAAATATTATAAAGATGGCAAATGACATTGCAATGGGTAGAAATATAAAGGATATAATTAATGAGATGTCAGAAGCTGGGGTCGAAGAAATAGAAAACGAAGCTAAGGGACGTGAAGAGACAGCAGAAGATGATAAAAAACTAAAAAGCATCATGGGAGTGCTAAATAAAATAACAGAAAAAGATAAGGTGGAAAAAGAAGGAATGGAAAAAGGAAATCCTACAATTAAAAAAGTTCAGAAGCACTCAGAAAAAGAAAAAATCTATATAGATATTGAACATGTTGCCGCTGTTGTAAATACAGGTATATACAGCATGACCAAACAAGTGGCTATCGACTACCTGAGGAACTTTAAAAGATATAAAAACATCGTTCCAAATGATACTCCAAAGGTTGGTGTTGTGCATGGTCTCGCTGTGCTTGGTTCCGATGGTATCGGAGATGTAACAAAAATAATCACTCAAATAATTGATTCAAAGAACCCGAATACTCATTTACTAAACATTAGTGGTGACCTTGCAAAGCACAGCATTACTTTGGCATCTGCATTATCTAAAAAATATGTATCTGAGGGTAAATTACCTTTAAAATCAGAGGAAGATATTGATTTAAATTCAAAAGAAATATATATACAATTTAGTCAATCCTACTCAAAAATTGATGGAGATAGTGCAACTGCGGCGGTTTGCCTAAGTATAATTTCATCACTCCTGAAAATTCCATTGAAACAGGATTTTGCAATAACAGGAAGCCTCGATTTAAACGGTAATATACTTGCCATAGGCGGAGTAAATGAAAAGATAAATGCCGCAAAAGAATATGGATTTAAAAGAGTAATCGTCCCAGAATCGAATATGATTGATGTAATAGATACGGAAGGAATTCAGATAATTCCTGCTAAAACCTTGGAAGAAATAATTCCTCTAGTATTTGAAAGCAATCCCTTAAAAAATTAATTAATATTTTTATATTTTATTTTTTTTACAACTTCACCATACGGTAATTTCCTTCCGTTTAGGAACCTATATATAGGAAAAATAATGTAATTAATAAAATATTTTTAAAAAATTTTATTGGTGAATAAAATGGATGAAGTTTTGGGGTCTGTCCAATGTGAGCGTTGGTGAGTAAATGCCCACATTGGACTTGGGCGTCATCAACCTTATATCCCTCTGGGTTCATTGGGAGCATGTCATCGGTCTCCTCCCCTGTCGTGGGGACCCCAGCTCCACCCATCAATTCGACAATTTGTTGGATGTTTTAACATGTTTAAAAGAGGTTTAGGAAAGTCTTGGAGTTGATTAGATTGACACTATAAACTATGCATGAAAATACTATATAAACATTTCGAAAACTAAATGCTCCCATACACTCACAAATACTCACAAAAAACTAAACAGTTTTAAACGGCAAATGTGTATATTACAAAAGAGAATGGAGAAAAAGAGAAATTTGATTTTGAAATTGTAAAGGAATCCCTAAGAAACGCTGGAGCGGATGAATCCCTCGTAGATGATGTAATAAAAAGAATTGAAAATAGAATTCATGATGAGCTCACCACAGCAGAATTAAAGATGATGATTATAATGGTATTAAGAAGAATAAATAGTCAGCTACCAACGGATAAATCCGTTGGCTTGCCCTTCCAACTCCCTCAATAATAAGGGCGGAGGACATTAGGCTGGCTGACAGGTCAGCCCTGCATTATTTTAATAATAAACCCTTTCTAACCGTACCCACTCTATTGAGTTTCGTGCCTTAGGGTATGATTAATACTATTACATCTATATTATATAAATTTTTTTGGCATTCCTCCCATCTCGTAAGAGATTTTACAAAACATTGTTTTGTATAACGATTGAAATCGTGGGCTTCCTGCCTAATAATTCGTGAAGTAGCTCAGCAATATACTACAAACCATTCATAAATCTTATTTTATTTTTTATGGGTCAATTTATAAATTAAATTACTTAATTCCACTATTTTTTTAATATTTAATTTAAAAACCCTCTCGTTTAAATCAAATTCTGATAAGTTATTCAATATATCTTTCAGCTCATCACGATTTAAACCAATTTCATGAGATGAGTTGATAAGTGCTTTTTTAGCAGTTTTGTTTTTATGTTGGAATAGAGCTCTCACTACCTTCTCAAAAAATTCTTCATCTTCTAAATGGAAAAGTTCATTAGGCTCTTTTTTGGTAATTCTTACAATTGCAGAATCTACTTTTGGTTTTGGTGAAAATGCAGATGGTGGAACTTTACATATAAATTCTACATTTGCGTTATATTGCACAGATACGCTTAATCTTCCATATTCTTTTGTTCCTTCCTTTGCCACCATTCTTTTAGCAAATTCATATTGATACATCAAAACTGCAACCTCAAAATCAGTTTTTAGAAATTTAAATGTAATCGGGGATGATATTTGGTAAGGTAGATTTGCTACTATTTTGTTAAAATTTAATTCATTTAGATTAACTTTTAAAGCATCATTCCAAATTACATCAACATTTGGATGCTCGGCAATTACCTCTTCTGCAAAAGGCTCCAATCGCTTATCTAATTCGATAACATATACCTTTTTTGCATTTTTTGCCAATTCTTTTGTTAATATCCCTTTACCAAGACCGATTTCTAAGACTATATCGTTTTTATTTACATTGGCAGCATCTACTGCTTTTTTTACAATATTTTTATCTTTTAAAAAACACTGTCCTAATTTCTTATTTTGTTTCATAATCCCACATCTAGGTTCCAAAACGAGCGATAGCGAGTTTTGGACTTTGGATAGCAACCTTTTTTAAAGGTTGCTTATAAAAACACTGTCCTAATTTCTTATTTTGTTTCATAATCTCACTAAAAAAATAAAAATTATAATATTAAAAATTAAAATTAAAAATTATTTTAAAAAGATAAAAATACAAGAGAGAGACATCTATCTTAATAATTCAATAATCTTTTCTTCAATCATTTCCTTAGGTTTATTTGTTATATTGGCAAGTCCATCTGCGAATATAACGGCATATTTCAAAACATATTTCTTTTTCTGCTCTTCTTCCTTTTCTTTTCTTATTCTTGATATATGTTTTTCAAGCCCTCTTGCACATATCATCAATGCCTGCCTTATTTCATTAAATATCTCTTCATTTTCCTCGCTACTGCATGCCACTGCCTGCTTTCCAGCTGATGTATATGGAATATGAGTAGATATTAAATTTACAAACACCGTTAATGGAACATCTTCTTCGCTCCTAAGTCCATATCTTCTCCAATTTACGCTTTTAACGGCATTTGTTATGCCACATCCCGATGTATCAAACAGTAATGGAACATGGTTTGCAAATCTCATTATCTCCATTTTTCTTGTATTATCCGATATTCTTCCTGCCTCTCCACCGTATGCCAGCCCTACCTCAACTGCGAATGGAATTCCTCCCTTATAGGTTTTTGGTCTCCTTGTAAGTGTCATTACAAATTCAGGATTAAGTGTTTTTAAAGATTCCTTTATATTTTCCTCGCCAATAGGTCTTAAACCAGCTGTGGATGGTGCCATGAAGTCCATATCTTGAATTACCCTAACAATCAACTCTGCATCATTCCAATCCATGTTTTTCGGATTCTTTTTTAGAAGATTCTTTATTTCATTTTTGAATCTTTCGAGCTCCTCATTTGATACCATTCCCATATCCACTAATGAATTTACAAATTCTTTTGGACTTTTGGTAATGTTTCTAAGTTTTCTCCTAAACTCATCCATTAACGAAGCATTTAAATAATTTTTCTCTGCAAATTCAATGAAATTTTCAGGTTTCTTTTTAAAGTGCTTTTTAATCTCTTTCAGCGTTTCTTCATCTAATTTGTCAAGTAAATAATCCATTATTAAATATTTTAAATAATACATTTTTAACTCGGATAAACTATCAGGAAGGGTATTTATTATGTCCTTAACCTCTGAAATTTCCTTTTTATCCACATATTTAGAGAATTTTTCAATATAATCGTTAATTTTTACATTTAAATAACAATCCACTACAATATCCCAAAATGTGCTGTCCCTGTAATTTTCAAGTAGTTTATCCCTTAAAATATACTCTTGGAGCTCCTTTATTCTCTTGGATGTCATCCTTGATAACTCACTTGTGAGCATGCTTGAAATTTTTATAGACTCAGTCCTTCTTGATATGTATAGGAGCTCATCTGGGGTCAAACCATAAGGATGGGGTTTCATTTCCTCAGGTCTTTCAGGAATATCTTCAACTGTCCTATCAAAAACTACGGTTTCCTCTGGGTCGATAAGGGTTATTTTAGCATGGGGTGTGGATAAGCTTATTCTTCTCAAATATTCAAAAGGTCCCTGCTCTCTTCTGTTGTATGTAACTTCTTTAAATTCTCCTTCAACTTTTGTCCCTCTCCAAAATCCTTCTCTTATTTCATGAGAAACAACATCTCCTTCGTTTTTTTCAATGCTCATCTTTATTTCCATTGTATGAATTTCCCCATCTCCTGTTGATGTGATGATTTTCAAAGGTTTTCCTGTTGTCACTTGTGCAAATAAAAGGACTCCCGCAGCACCAATACCCTGCTGACCTCTGGATTGAACAAGTCTGTGCATCTTTGAACCTGCAAGCATCTTACCAAAAACCTTTGGAACAAACTCAGGGGGAATTCCTGGACCGTTATCCTCAACAACAACTTTATAATGGTCTGCCCCAAGTTTTTTAATTTCTATGTTAATATCTGGTAAAATTTCCGCTTCTTCACAGGCATCCAATGAGTTTGTTACGAGCTCGTGAATTATGGTAGTCATACTTCTTAACTTACCACTGTATCCAAGCATGTGTCTGTTTTTTCTAAAAAACTCGGAAATTGAATGCTCTTTAAATTCATCAAATATGACATCGCTTTCAGCCATTTTTTTCACCGATAATAATATGATTAAAATAATAAAAACGTATAATAATAAGAAATTTTTCAATATATATTAATATTCAACATATATTTATTCAACCTATATTTAAATGATACTATAAAAATAGCAATTCTAAATATTCAAAATACATCCAATATTCATGTTATATAGATGGAATTAGCTTTTATAATTATATTATAATATCGTCAAATAATAAGTTGTCTAAATATTTATATAGATATTACTATTTTTCCCAATACTATTTTCTCAACGATTATTATTGGAAAAATGTGTATATAATATCATTACCAAAAATGTTTATTTATTTTAAAATATATTAAAATTACTAATACTAATATTAAAAATTTGATTATAATATATTAATGTAGATAATATCATTATTAAATTTATAATTGGGTTTATATACTATAACAGTAAATGTATTTGCGAATATTTATGAAAATTATTGAATGAATAATAATATTGTATATTTGGATATATTATTTTGATTTATTTAGACATTGCATTGGCAACTATTGTATGTTTATGTTAAAATTCGGTAATAGGTATTATAACTAATCCATACATAACAAGAGGCGATGATATATGGGGATGGAAGTAAATTCAATAATTGATGCGCTAAACACCCTAACTACTGCGGGGGATGTATTCTTCCTGTGTGTTATGGGGGCAATGGTATTTATTATGCAATTGGGTTTTGCAATGTTGGAATGCGGTCAAGTTAGAAAGAAAAATGTCGTTAATGTTGTAATGAAAAACATGATTGATTGGTGCGTTGGTTGTATTTCATGGCTATTTATTGGTGCTGTTTTATGCACTTCACTAAATCCAGGAGATTTCATAGATTGGTGGAGTGAGATATTCACAGCCACTCCATTTTTAGAAAATAACGGAATTGAGTTGGCAAATTGGTTTTATGGATTAGTTTTTGCTGCAACAGCAGCAACCATTGTCTCAGGAGGGGTTGCTGAAAGGATAAAATTTAAAGCATATATTCTAATTTCGATAATAATTACAGTGTTTCTATATCCATTCTTTGTTTATTTGGGTCCTTGGGGTGCAGGAGTTATAAATTGGCATGACTACGCAGGAAGTTTAATTGTTCATGGTTTAGGTGGATTCTTAGCATTGGGGGCAATTTTAGCATTGGGGCCAAGAATTGGGAAATTTAAAGATGGAAAACCAGTTCCAATTCTAGGACATAATATCCCAACAGCAGTTTTTGGAGCGTTTATATTGGCATTTGGGTGGTATGGATTCAACGTAGGTAGTGCATTGGCATTAAAAGACATTTCAGGGTTAGTATGTGCAACAACAACATTAGCAATGGCCAGCGGAGGAATTGGAGCATTGATTACATCCAAAAAAGACCCACTATTTATGGCAAATGGTATGGTTGCGGGTTTAGTTGCAATTTGTTCGGGAACTGATATAGTAAGCCCAATTGGCGGGTTGATTATTGGATTGGTAGCAGGAGCTCAGGTTCCAATTGTATTTAAGTTTCTTGAAAATAAGAGATTGGATGATGTTTGTGGCGTTGTTCCCGTGCATGGAGTTGCAGGTGTCATTGGAGCAATTTTAGCGGGAATCTTTGGAATGCCAATATTTGGAGGACTTGGAGTAAATCCAAGTGATATTGTGAGTATTGTTGGAAGTCCAAACATTGATTTCTTACTATGGCAAATTTTCGCATCCATATTTTGTATAATTTACGGAACAGTTCTTGGTTATGTGATTACAGTTGCAATTGGTTTAAAATGTGGTGGTCTAAGAGTTGGCAGAGATGCGGAGCTCATGGGGCTTGATTTAGTGGAACATAAAATATCTACATATCCTGATGAAGATGAACATTTTGTGATAAAGGATAAATAAGGTGATTCTTGTGGAATATCTAAAAAAATATGGAATTGGCACAAAATCAATAATTGTGGTATTGTTATTTGCATCGGTTCTTTTAATCATTTGGATTATGGGAGCAAGTGCTGGAAACATAGGGAGTCAAGTTATAGGCGTTGTTGTTGGATTACTAATTGGTTTAAGCGTTTCTGTAATGATTACGCGAAAATATATGATATTAATAAACGATTTGGTAAATGCCGTTGAAGAAGTATCAGCTGGGAATCTTAATGTTAGAGTGGAAGGCAGATATGATGGGGAACTCGGGGTCTTAGTTGATGGATTTAACAAAATGGTAGCGAATCTTAAAGAACAAAAAAATGAAATAAGCCATGGACAAAAAATGACATGGGTTCTCATAAAGGATTTGAAGAGAGTGATGAGTAAAGTTGCAAATGGAGATTTAACTGTAAGAATGAATGAAAGTATGGTGCAGGATGGAGTTAAATTAAAAAGTGTAGATATTCAAAAACTTATCAACAGAACTTTGGACAATGTTTCACACATGATAAAAGAACTAAAAGAGGAAGTTATTAATTTAAACGAAGATATTAGTATAATTAAAGAGGAATTAAACCGAGCTAAGGAAGCATCCAGCCAAGTTGCAGACGCTACACAACAAGTAGTAGTAGCAGCAAACGACCAATCTGCCAAACTTCACGATATTTCACAGGAACTTGAAGGAGTATCCTGCATTACTGAGGAGGTATTTAATGCGGCAATAGATGGTGTTGAGGCTACAAAGATTGTGGAAGAGAATTCAAAAGTTGGAGTTAAAAAAGTAGAAAATGCAATTGAAACTATGAGGAGAATTTCAAAAGTGATTGATGAGTTAGGTAATGCAATTCAGGACCTTGGGGTAGAAAGTAAAAAAATCAATGAAATTACAGCTCTTATCAAGGGTGTTGCAGAACAGACTGGACTCTTAGCATTAAACGCATCCATAGAAGCGGCAAGAGCCGGTGAAACGGGAAAAGGATTTGCAGTTGTTGCAAGTGAGATAAAAGACCTTGCAGAAGAAATAGGAAGGTCAATTGAAGATATAGATGAAACCATAGTGGAAATCCTAAATAAAATTGATAAGACCACGAACTTGGGATTAATGGAAAAGGATGAAGTTGATAAAGGAGTTGTAGCAATAGATGAAGTTAATAACGCATTCTTAAAAATTAGAGATAGTGTGGATACCGCCATGCGAAAAATAAACAATATAAAAGGAAATGCCCAGAAAGCAAGTGATAGCATCCAAAAGGCACTAAATGATGTTCAGGATGTTGTTTCAATATCAAAAGAGTTTGCTACAACTGCTGAGGAATTAACAGCAAATGTTAAAGAACAAGACGAAGTTATTGAAGAAATCAGTGGAGCCACAGAGAAAATGGTTAAAATATCAAATAAACTTGCAGAATCTGCAAGTGAATTCAAAGTATAATATATAATTATTGTTTTCTGACCTACTCCCACGACTGAAGTCGTGGGGTTCTTTTAGTAGGGTTTAACCCTACACGGGTGGCCAAGCCCACTACCCCTACCCTTTAAAGGGTTCAGGGCTACCTTATGCACTTCCAACCACTACCAGCGGTAGAGTTTTTACTAACCCTACCCATAGATACTTGGACTGGTAGCATTATTCACTATGAAACTTCAAATATTTATGTTTTACTACTGACTAATTATAATGTCCGCCTCTCATCCAATTTCGTAAGAGATTTTACAAAACATAGTTTTGTATAACGACTGAAGTCGTTGGCTTTCCCGGCGGTTTATCGTAAAATTAATATTTATTCATACTTTTTTAATACTTCAAACTTTGGCGCTGTCTGCATATATAATATATATGATGTGGAGCTCCTAAAAAATTTTAACTTAAATTTTATCCATATAAAAAAAGAAATGTAATGTGAAACATGATATAATAAAAAAGGCAAAACAAAAAAGGAAAAATTATATTATTTTCCTAATTTTTTATGAGCTCTTATACTTGGTCTTACTTTTTCAGCACCTTTACCTTTGTTTCTTAATCCTCTTCCTTTCTTACCTGCTGATGTTAAGCCTCTAAATGCTCTACCTTTGTGTGTTCCTGAGCATAACCAGTTGTATTTAGGGTCGTTTTTAATTGATGGATGGTTAGGGTCAACCAATATAACTTCATACCATTTTCTTTTTCCGTCTTCCCCTACCCAGTAGGAGTTTAAAACTTCCATGTTTGGGTATCTTTTTGAAGCTCTTTCTTCAGCTATTCTCTGAATTGATTTAGCCATTGTAATTTTTTTGATACCCATTGTAGCAGGTTTCTTGGAGTGTTTTGGTCTAGGTTTTCTTAAACCTCCTCTTCTTACTTTAACTCTAACTACGATGATTCCTTGTTTTGCCTTGTATCCTAAGTTTCTTGCTCTGTCTATTCTTGTTGGTTTTTCAATTCTTACAACAGCAGGTTCATTTCTCCATTCCTGCATTCTTGACCATAATAATTCTTTTACATATGTTTCCTTTGGAGTTTTCCAAGCATCTCTAACGTATTTATACATACTCATATTATCTCCTTCTTTCGCTTTTATTCTTAGCTTTTTAGTTTTTTATATTTACACGAGTCGCTGACTATCGCTGTTTATGGGTTCGGCTTTTTAGCCACATGCCCTACGGGTTTAATAGCACCCGTTACTGACTATCAATATTTGCCTTTTATGGTGTGTGATAAGTAGTATATTAATCTAACGGTAGGTATATATATAAGTCATGGAATATATAACTAATAATTAAATTTATAGCATTAATAATATTAATAGTATCAATAGCATTATTTTGGTGAGAATATATGGATAATGAAAATTATTATGATTATGACACACTTTTAAAGAGAGCAGTTAGTCAGCTTCCAGAAGAAGTATTTAAAGATGTGAGATTCGAAGTTCCACATGCAGAAAGTTTTGTTGAAGGAAACAGGACAATGGTTAAAAACTTTAGAGATATTGCAAAAGTAATAAACAGAGATGTGCAATTCTTTGCAAAGTATGTAATGAAAGAATTGGGGACAGCAGGAGATGTTGAAGGTCAGAGATTAATACTCCAAGGTAAATTCGGAAACTATATGATAAACTCAAAGATTAAAAACTTTGTGGAAGAATATGTTTTATGCCCAGAATGTGGAAAACCAGATACTAAAATCGTTAAAGAAGGTAGAATTCACTTCCTTAAATGCATGGCATGTGGTGCTATGAAACCTATTAAATTGATTTAAATAACATAATAATAACATATATGCCTGTTTTTTTAATTTTAAATCTATTTTAATTTATTTTTGATTTTATCTTTGTTTATTTTATTATAATTATTAGGTAATTTACATCATATATTATTATATCGCCTAAAAGAAAAGAAAAAGAGAGAAGAAAGAGAAGAAGAGAATAAAATAAAAGAGAGTGGAAATATGAAAGGATTTTGTTATAGATGCGGTCATGAAGGTGAATTACTGGATGGATTGTGTAAAATGTGCTATGCTCAGCTCCATCCATTATTCAATATTCCAGATGAAATAAAGGTTGAAGTATGCCACATGTGCGGCTCCTACAAAAGAAGAACTTGGCAAGACCCCAAAGGCAGGGGTTTGTATGAAATACTTGACGAAATAGCATATTATGCTACAAAGGATAACTTAAAAACTGCTCACAAAAATATAGGTATTGAAATAATACCTCAGGAGCCAAGGCAGCTCCCAGGAGGTAAAAAATCTAGGGTGGAAATCCCTGTGAAAATAATAGGCACTGGAAAACTCTCAGGAGAAGATGAAGAAAGAACAGAGGAAAAAGACATAGTGGTATATTTAATAATGGTTCAGTGTCCAAGATGTTCAAGATATATGTCTAATTACTATGAAGCCATATTGCAGGTTAGAGCTATGAATAGGTTTTTGACAGAGGAGGAAAGAAAAGAGCTCGACGACTTTGTAAGAAATGAAACTGACAAACGATTAAGAAAAGATAGAATGGCATTTATATCTAAATTTATACCTCAGAAAGAAGGGCTGGACTATCAGATAGGTTCCATGGGCGGTGCAAGAAATGTAGCTTCCGCAATAAAATCTAAATATGGTGGAAAAATAAATGAAACTGCAAAATTGGTTGGTGTTGAAAAAGATACTGGAAAGAATCAATACAGAATAACCATTGTTGTTAGAATTCCAGAATATAAAGTAGGAGATATTGTAGAATACAACAATAAACCACATAAAGTAGTTTCAATGAATGAAAATAAGTTATATTTAGAAAAACTATCAGATAAGCGAGAAAAAATATCGTTGCAGTGGAGTGATGCTGAGAAAAATACAAAATTATTAAAAAAAGGCGATGAATGCCCTACTGCCACAGTAATTTCTGTATCACCAAATACAATAATTGCAATGGATAACGAAAACTATGAAGTATATGAATACGACAATATATTTAAAGATATAAAAGAAGGAAATATATTAAAGATATTTAAGAATGAAAATATAAACTATATTGTGGAAACTATAAAATAATCCTTGCATAATTTTATCAATATATTTATAATATAACTTGATTATTACCACATAATCAATAATACGGTGAAAATATGGCAACTAAAAATATTGAAATAGAAGAGTTAAAACAAATAGCTAAGAAAGTAAGATACAATGTTGTAAAGATGATAGGATTGGCTGAATCGGGACATCCTGGCGGTTCATTATCTGCAACAGATATTATTGTGGCGTTGTATTATAAATTAATGAATCACGACCCAAAAAATCCAAATAAAGAAGATAGAGATAGATTTGTTTTAAGTAAAGGGCATTGCTGTCCTGCATTATATGCAGTTCTTGCAGAGCTCGGATACTTTGATGAGGATGAGCTCTGGAAATTAAGAAAAACCGGAGCTCTATTACAGGGACATCCATCAATAAAAACCCCTGGGATAGAAGCAAATACTGGTTCATTAGGTCATGGTTTTTCAGTAGCTGTTGGAATGGCATTAGGTTGCAGATTGGATAAATTGGATAATCATGTTTATGTTCTTTTAGGAGATGGAGAATGTCAGGAAGGTCAGGTTTGGGAAGCTGCAATGGCGGCATCCCACTATAAATTGGATAATTTAATAGGATTTGTAGATAGAAACAGACTTCAAATAGACGGTTGCACAGAAGATGTTATGTGTTTAGGAGATTTAAAGGAAAAATTCAAAGCATTTGGTTGGGATGTATTTGAAATAGATGGACATAATTTTGAACAAATCATAGAGACTGTTGAAAAAGCAAAATCCATGAAAAACGGTAAGCCTAAAATGATTATAGCAAATACTGTTAAAGGTAAAGGAGTATCATTTATGGAAAATAACGTTGGATTCCATGGCAAAGCTCCAAATAAAGAGGAGTTAGAGCAGGCATTGAAAGAACTTTCATAATTTATATTTATAAAGAGTTATCAATCCACTTAGTATATCCATTCTACCAACTGATGCACTATGTAAGTAATAAAGGGATTTATATGAGGTGAGCTCCGAAGGTTCTCCATATTATGACTTCCTTTGTTATGACTGTTATTATACAAGTGATAAAGTTAGTAGATTGGCTATAATTTACGAAATAAAAAAGCGCGTGAAAATATGCCTAAAATCAAAGATTTTATATATTCACTATCTAAAATTCCCTATGGGAATTTTACGAAATAAAAAACTCGAAGAGTTTTTAATTTAAAAAAAGAAAAACCGTGAAAATATACCTAAAATCAAAGATTTTATATATTTTCACTATAAAAAAAGAAAATCGTGAAAATATGGTAAAAATAGGAGCATCCATTCTCTCAGCAAATTATGGATATTTAAAAGACGAAGTAAAAAAGGTAGAAAAAGCAGGTGTAGATTTCATCCACATAGACATGATGGATGGACATTTTGTTCCTAATCTAAGTATGGGAATTGGCATTTCAAAATATATAAAAGACATAACCAATTTGCCAACAGACGTTCATTTAATGGTGGAAAATCCAGACCTATTTATCCCAATACTTGCAAATGATGCGGATATGATTACCTTCCACATAGAGACCTGCAAATTTCCATTCAGGACTATAAATTTAATAAAAGAAAGCGGTTCTAAACCAATAGTAGCACTAAATCCATCAACACCAATTGACACTATTGAATATATTTTAGAAGATTTATATGGCGTTCTCGTAATGACTGTTGAACCAGGATTTGCTGGTCAAAAATTCATTACTCCAATGTTAAAAAAGATAGATAGGCTAAAAAATATAATTCTTAAAGAAGGATATGATACAAAGATTTTTGTTGATGGAGGGGTAAATTCAGAAACTGCCCCAAAAGCCGTTGAAGCTGGTGCCGATGTGCTCATTGCAGCCTCTGCAATCTATAAAAAAGAGAACATTGAAGAGGCTGTTATGAGTTTAAAAGCTTCTGCGAAATTTAAAAAATAAGTTATTTCTTTTTTATTTATAAAATTAAATTTTACGGTGAAACTATGGAATACAAACTTGGAGAAAAGAAAGCGATGAGAAATGCCTATGGAGAAACCTTGGTTGAATTGGGAAAAAAATATCCAAATTTAGTAGTTCTTGATGCAGATTTATCAGGTTCAACAAAAACAGGGATGTTTGCAAAAGAATATCCTGACAGATTCTTTAACGCAGGTATTGCGGAGCAGAATATGGTAGGTATGGCAGCAGGACTTGCAAGAACTGGAAAAATAGTATTTGCATCAACATTTGCCATGTTTGCAAGCGGAAGGGCATGGGAGCAGATAAGAAACTCTGTTGCTTATACAGATTTAAACGTAAAGATTGTTGCGACCCACAGTGGTATAACCGTAGGGGAAGATGGAGCAACACACCAGATGACCGAAGATATTGCCATAATGAGGGCAATACCAAACATGAAAGTAATTGCCCCCAGTGATTACTATGAAACAAAACATGTAATAAGATGGTGTGCTGAATATGATGGTCCAGTTTATGTTAGGATGCCGAGGGGGAATACAGAAACAATATTTAAAGACGAAGAAGATGCCAAATTTGAATTTAGGAAGGCAAGAATTTTAAAGGAAGGAAAAGATTTAACAATCATTGCTACTGGAGAGTTAGTTCCAGAGGCAATAAAGGCATCCGCCATATTGAAAGAAAATGGAATAGATGCAGAAGTAATATCCATGCCAACCATAAAGCCAATTGATGAAGAGGCTGTGATAAACTCCAACGATTTTATAGTTTCACTTGAAGACCACAATATTATAGGTGGATTGGGAGGAGCTCTATCAGAAGTTATAGCAACATACGGATTAAATAAAAAACTTTTAAAAATCGGTATAAACGATGAGTTTGGAATTTCTGGAAAAGCGGAAGAACTTTTAAAATACTACAAATTGGATGGCGAGAGTGTAGCTAAAAGGATAATGGAAGAATATAATAAATAATATAGTATAGAATAATAAATAATATTTACTTTTAATCTTTTTAGTGATATTATGAAAAAAATAGGAATTCTTGAAATTTTAGTTGTGCTCGCCATATTGATTACTTCGGGAGCTCTGGCATATAAATTTATAAATTCCAATAATAATAGCAGTGGCTACGAATTTGATGGAGACCAAATGTATAAATGTGCATGGGTTTCTGAAAAGATAATGAACAAAAATTTCCCGCTGTATGCCCATGTGAAAGGAAAATGGACTTCATCTAAGGAAGAGTTTAACGACACCCTGTTGATTACCGGAGCTCGTGGGGGAACTCTTTATGCAATATACAAAAACCAATCCATTACAATTGGGGGAGAAATGGCATATGTCGAAGATATTGCCGCTAAAAAGATAATTTTAAAACCTTTGGGAAATTCGATAGTTGAATACCAAATAAATCCAATTGATGGAAACTCATTTAAAGAAATCAAAAATAAAATAGAAAGCACAGAATATAAATATAAAAATCTAAATTTAACGATACTTAAAACATATATCGCATGTTCGATTGCAGCAGATTCAAAAACTTTTGCACCATCAGAACAGCAACATATTAAAAATAACCTATATTTGGATTTAAATAATAAAAATAACAAATTGTCCATTTATTTTGTTGAAAATGGTTTGTTTCTAACGGGAAAATTGGATTTGGAAACATTAAATACCTTGGACGATATGATAAACCCACATAAAATCACCACTTCACAAATAACAGTATATTTGGTTGTAAATGAAACAGCCGATAAAATACCTAAAAACATAACCACATATAACAACAATTCAATAGTTATAACACTACAATAATAAAAGGAATGAATATGGAGCTCCTAAAAAACCATTTAAGGAATATTGATGTAAATGAAAAAATTAAAGCACATCATTTATTTGTGCTACTAACTTCTTTTTATATCTTATTTTCCAGCATATCATCTTTTTCAGGATTTTTAGCACTATTTAGTGCAATTTTCTTTTATATGTCCTACATTGTAGGGGAGAGACTATATTATATTTTAAACTTAGATGATATTTCCAACTGTGCCAGCATATTTAATTTAAAAAAACCATACAGGCCAAATTATCCAAAACATTATAAATTTGGATTGTTTTTAATGTTTATTGGTATATTGTTTATATTTTTTGATATTTTATGGGTAAAAGATATTCCGCTTTTTGACCCAACTTCAAGAAGATTTTTAAATGTGCCATTTACCGCTTTATCCCATCTTTTGCTTTTGGGTTGGGCAATAGCAGCTGCTTCAAATTTATCATTAAATAAAATAAAAGTTATAGTGTATTCCATTGTTTTTTCAGCATTGATTATGCTTTTAGGATATAGGACAAATGTTATGATATTGTTTTTGTCTATACTTTTTGTAATGTATTATTCTAACAAAATAAAAACAAAAGAGTTAATTTATTCGACTTTTGGAATATTTTTAATACTGCTTTCCATGTCAATATTAAGGCTTTATGTATTGGGAAGCGGTGGAAATCCAATATTTTCAAGAATAGATTTAACTATGAGTATTTTTGATATTATCGTTAAGAATTTTAACGGGGTGTTTAATGGACTTATACATTACTGTTCAATTTATTCCTATATTGGGACATTTCCAGGTCCAAGAACTGTTGTGGCAAATAGCATAGGTGTTTATGGAGTTACAATAACCCCGACGATTTTTGGAGCGGTGATTGGAGATTATGGAACACTTGGAATTATCCCATACTTTGGTATTTTAGGTATATTTTTAGGTTTATTTTATAAAATCTCTGAAAGTTTAAAAGGTATTTATTTGGGAGTTTATGCCATTCTAATATCATATCTATTGGTGGGTATTGAAACAGGTATTTTAGATTTTGATGTAATTTTATTTTATATATTTGGATTTATATTATGCATATATATAATATTATTAAAAATTTTAAATAAATTAAAAAAACTAAAAAGGGAATAAAGGGGTTTAAATGAATTTAAGTGTTTTAAATAAATATAAATATAAATTAGACCATCCGGTAATAATAGTGTTAGCTGGACATTTGGTAATCTTTTTCCTAGCTATGCCTTATTTTTATAAATTTAATCCCTATTCATTATTAAAAATATTTTTAGTAATTTTTTTATATATTTTATTTTATTCGTTGCCTTTTTTAGTGGATAATCACATAAAGGGTAAAAATATCGCAAATATAATGAATAAATATATAAATAATTCCTATGTTTATTCGATACTGCTGTTTGTCATCATATATTATGGAGTATTCACTATTACAAATTCTTTTTTACTATCAATCATATATCCTTTATTGGTAATTGGTGTTTTAAACCTGTTTGCTAAATGCACTTATTCATCAAATAATAACACCAATAATAATTACGACAATAATAATGGCAATTTTGGTAATTTTCTTCAAAAATATTCTACTTCTGCTTTTAAATTTCTGTCCAAATATATGAGTGAGATAATATTCGGGATAGGAATTATTTCATTTATACTGATTGTAATCAACTACAATGCAATTCCATTATTTAATTATGATGTAAGAATGAAAATCTCCGCTGACCCATTGCGGTTAATTTCCACAGGAGCTCTGGTTTATGGTGGGATTAATAATATATTTTATTTTATAATTTCCTTTATTCTTATTGCACTATTGGGCTATAAAGCGGGGATTTTAATTTTATGCGTTTCATTTTTAATATATACATACAGAACTAAAAAAATTCCTATAAAATGGCTATTAATGTCCTGTGCTGGATTGATTATATTTCTGGCAATTATGGCAAAAGTTATTTTACTATCATCAGGTCAAAACTGGAAAATCGGAGTTTTAGGGATTTTATCATATAGGGCCTACTTTGACATGCTTGTGCTGGAAAAAATATTAAACTATCCTAACTTAATGCTTGGAAACATATTATTTAATCCCGTAGGTGAGAAACTCATCGGCGAGATTTTATTTAATTACCCTCACAATATTACCTCAACAATGTTTGGACCAATTTATTTAGATTTTGGAATATCTGGATTGTTCTTTGCATTGTTATTGGGTATGGCAAGTAAATTAATATATAATGGAGATAAAAAATTGTATGCAATATATGCATCCATCCTTTTATCAATGTGTGAAATCGGTATCAACTACGGGTTTTTGATTGTATTGTTAGTGTTGTTGTATGTAAATTCGTTGATTAATAACCCGCATTGTGCTGCAATTAGCAAAATAACCTGAGTAAAAAAACTCTCTGTGGTATTTATGATGTCATATGTAGATAATAATGTTGAAGATATTGATAATATTGAAGTTATGAAAAATATTAAACTTAAAGAAATGAAAAAAGATAACAAATATCTTGTTATTGTTGTTGATATGGATGATGATATTGGCAGAAAAGCAAATATTAAAACTCCAATTTTGGGGAGAGTTGATTGTATAAATACAGCCATAAAATTGGGATTATCAGACCCTGGGGATACTGATACAAACTCAATACTTGGGGGTATAAAACTTTACGATGAATTGAAAAAAGAAGGAAAAGATGTAGAGCTCGCCATAATATCGGGGCATAAAAATGTCGAATCTGAGGAATGTGCGAAAAAGATAAAAGAACAGCTTGATTTTTTAATGTATCTATATGAACCTAATTTTATATATCTCGTCTCAGACGGAAAAGAGGATGAAATGGTATTAAAATATTTGGAAAATAAAGATACATTTGTATGGAAAAAAAGAATTATTGTAAAACAAAATGAATCTTTGGAATCCACATACTACCTAATTCAGGAATTTCTCAAAAAGACCATGTCTCAATATGTTCCATTCATATTTACATCCATTGGTTTTGCCATGGTTATTTATGCCATATTTGCAGATTTGGGATGGAGGATAATTGCAGGTATGGTTGGTTTATATATTCTTTCAGAAGGTTCTGGATTAACTCATGCATTGAAGAAATCATTTACAGAAGGTAAAAAAGGTCTTGAATTTGGGAAACTTACGCCCATAGGAAATATCATAAGTATATCGGTAATTCTTGTAGGCACACTATATGCCTACAATGCATCTTATCGTCTGGATTTTATTCAGTCCATTGGAAGCTTTATTTATAATTTTGCCAATCCATTGGCATTGGGTCTTTTAATATATATCACAGTTCATTTTATAGATGATATAATATATACAAATAAAGAAATGCTCAAATTGTTAAAGGGATTTTTCTTTAAAATAATTGTTATATTTATGTCAAGGGAAATATTATTTGAATTTTCAAAATTCCTGGGCGGAAAAGTTTCATTTACAACAGTTATCGTATATGTAATAGTATATATTGCTCTACTTATTATACTATCTTCGATATTATTTTACAAACAAAATAAAGATAATCTTAAACCGAAATGAGAACTAAGATTAAGAATTAATTAAAAATAATAATTTAAAAAATTAATATAGTTTAAGATAATACAAGTAATAACAAATATATTTAACAAATTGGTTGTTGGGAGAGTATGTTAAAAATCTTAGGATATGACAACATTGACTTAAAAAAAATAACAATGGATGAATTAAGTGAAGATTATACATTAATATGGATAGATTGTTACGCTCCATCCAACGAGGAACTTCTCGAAGTATCTAAAAAAATAGATATCGAAGTGGAAGAATTAAAAGTAGGATTGGATGAACAGGAAGTTCCTAGGGTTGAAGAAGAAGATGAATATTATTTAATAATTTATAAAGCACCACTATTTGAAGAGGATATCACAACAACCTCTTTTGGGATTTATATAAAAGATAATATTATATTAACAATCCATAGTGATAAGATAAAATCCATAGGAAAAATATACAACCTTTTAAAAACAAAAAAACCAAAAGTTCTATTGGATAGGGGAAAAGGGTTTTTTTTGTATATTTTATTGAATCAAATTACTTTAAGTTATTCAAGGATTATTCTTAATTTGGAAGATGAACTGGATAGATTGGAGAATGTTCTTCTACAAGACCAAAACAAGAACATAACTGGGGAAATCCTCCAACTTAGAAAAACTCTCGTATATTTCCACAAGGCGTTAGTATCAAACAAAGATGTTCTATCAATTTTAAAACGAAAATACTTGCCAATTACAACACAGGACGATAGAGAACATATTGAAGACCTTTACTACGACACATTGCAGTTAATAGATATGGAAACCACATATAGAGAATTGCTCGTTTCAATGATGGATATGAGCTTATCTCTTGAAAACATAAGAATGAACCAGATTATGAAAATTTTAACCATGGTTACTACGCTATTTGCAGTTCCTGTCTGGATAACGGGAATTTATGGTATGAATTTTAAATTTATGCCTCTGTTGGATAATCCCTATGGATTTTGGATTGTTATGGGCGTATCATCCATTATAATTATAATTCTGTTGTATATATTTATAAGAGAAAAATGGATAAGATGAAATTAAGGAATATGTTTTTTAAATCTGAGCTCAGGATGAATTGAATGATAAAGTTATAATGGTAAAATTAAATTGGTGATATTGTGAGGGAAATAATTATTTGGCCGGTTTATTTAGATGGTGAAAAAAGCAGAAAAGAAGGACGAAAAGTACCAAAAGAATTAGGGGTTAAAAATCCAAAATTAAAAGACATATTCAATGCATTAAAGAAAATGGGGTATTCTGCTGAAATTGTAAAAAACAAATCCTATCCAAAAGAACATTGGGAAACATTAGGGTATATTAAGGTAAATATCGATAATAATATTTCAAAAATGGATTTAATTAAAAAAGTTTGTAAGAATCTAAGTTAAATATAAGTTAAATATAGGACAATCAAATATTTTTATTATTCTTATTTTTTAGCAATGATACATAGCCAATAAAAGCACCAGCAGATATTGTATCTCCTAAACCTACCGTAGATTTTGGATTTTTAACCAATCTTGATGGCACCATGGTAATTTTATAATCCTGATATTCGTCATTATTTTTTAAATTCTCTACGATTGAATTTAGAGAATCGCCATATTTATTATGTGGAATACGAACACCCTCCCTTAAATCTTCAATCTTCAATATATTCCCAAGTTTAGCTTTTGTGGATGCAAGAACCGTAGCCAACTCCAAGGTTTTTTTGAGCTCCTCATCATTTAATGGATTATCTTTTCTACATAGGCACATTATATAATACATTGTATGGGTTTGCACAAGTTCCAAATTATCATATTCTTCCAATAATATCTTTGAAGCCTCGATAACATCCTCAATCCTGCTGTTTTTAATTATATCTTCACTTAGCTTATCATGACCCATGATATGAACAAGATTTGCAATTTCTGTGTCGTCCATCCCTAAACAATTAACATTTGGAAGTATCCTATCTGCAATCTTTTTTCTAAGGCTTTTGCTCTGGATAGATGCAAATTCCAAATGGATTTTTATATTTTTATTATTTTGTTTTAAAAGTTTTATATCCTCTTCTGCTTTTTCAAAATAATATTCGTCAGTTTTTCCATCGCTGTATGTTTCTTTTATTCCTTGATATCCTGAAAGTATTGCACAATCGATAATTTCCCCTATTTCAGGTAATTTTTTCTTTAAATCTTCTTTTATTTCAAACCTCAATGCATCAGGCCTTGAAGCCACAATAAACCTATTTGCCTGCGGTGTAATTATTTTTTCATCTCCAAGATTAAATTCAATACCTTCAATATATTCAAAAATCCTGTTTATTTTTAAAGGGTCATCTTCCCTATATGATTCAATATGTTTTTTTAAAACCAAATTTCCATCTATAACCAATGGATAAAGTAAATTTTCCCTATTTACAAACATTTCCGCCTGTTTCTTTGATAAAATTGGAGTATATGCTATAACTCGTTTTAAATTCAAAATTGATAGAAGATTAGATATAATTCCCACCTGTCCCCCCATCCTCTCCTCATCATATTTTAATCCATTAAACCAATCGTTTAATGATTTATTCTCTAAAATAGGAACTTCTGACGGCTTTCCCGCCCTCATAGAATGAATCAACCGTGCAATAAACTCCACAGGATGCGTTATTTTTCTCGGATACTTCTCAATCATATCAATAATCTCTTTTTCATCAAATTGGTCTATGAGTTCCTGCACCTCTTGCCCATCCTTAAAGAATTTTATGGCATCAACATTAACATTGTAGGCTAAAAAAACACTTATATCTGAAAAATTATTAATGCATTCAATACATTCGTTGTAGAGCTCTACATGTCCATTGTCTTTATCCATGGATTCCACCTTTCTGTAAAGAATAAAAAATAAATATATAAATTAAAATCTATTTCTAATGTTTATTAATTATTACTTTTACATTTCAATTACATACTTGCTATCAAATGATTTAAAACCAGTTAATTCTTCAAGAGACTTTCCCCTTAACAATTCACGAGTTATTCTTTTTCCATCTTCAACAGAAGGTTGGTTGAATGCGTTTATTTCAAGGAGTTCACCCATAAATGCAGTTTGCATCTCATACATGTATATTAGTTTTCCAAGAGTATATTCATTTAATTCATCTATTATAATAGAAACATTTGGGATATTCTTTGAAGTTAATGAAGCCTCAGTTCCTTCCTGTTCTGAGTTTATGAGCTCCGATAATTTATGAGCGTTTAAATAATTTGAGCTTTTAATGGTTAAGTCATGTCTGAATTCATCTACCTTTAAGAATGTGATTACCTTATCCCTTGGTCCATCTAAATAAAGTTGGAGTTGAGAGTGCTGGTCTTTTGCTCCAACAGATACAATAGGAGTCTGCCCCTTTCCATCCTTTCCAAGGCTTTCTGCCCATAACTGCCTATACCACATACCAAATTTATGCAGTCTTTCAATATATGGCATAAGAACAGAAATTGTCTTTCCTTTATTGTATAGTATATAATGAATTACGGCATTCATAAGGGCAGGATTTTTAAAAATATCCTCATTTTTGCATAATTCATCCATTTCTCTTGCCCCTTTTACTAGCATTTCAATGTTTATGCCCATACATGACAGGGGAGCCAGCCCAACAGCAGATAATACTGAAAACCTTCCACCTACATTTTCAGGAATATCAAAAAGCATGTACCCCTCCTTCTCAGCAATATCTCGTAGCATTCCCCCATTGGCAACCACAATAATATTTTTATTACAATTTCCAACTTTATCTATTAAACGGTCCCTAACAATCAAAAAATTTGCAAGTGTTTCAGCAGTATTTCCTGATTTGCTTATTGCAAATACAAGTGTTTTTTCTAAATCAACCAAATTAAGAATTTCAAATGTTTTTTCTGGGTCAGAATTGTCTAAAAAATAAACTTTTTTGCTGGTTTTACGTTCATTGTAATAAATTCCTTTGACACCTTCATATACCATCTGAGCTCCTAAAACAGAACCGCCCATTCCAATAATTATAATATACTCAAAATCTTTTGAATATTTTTTTAGCATAGTATACGGGCGTAAATCCTGATGAACTAAATCCATAAATCCCAATTCTTTATTTTTATATTTTTCCAGTAATCCATTATATGATTTGTTTATTTTATCCATTATATTTTCAATGTCTGTTGATGATACCCCTTCGTTACCTACTGTTTCTTCTATGACATTTGTATATTTAAATAAACATTTACCTTTCATTATTCCCCTCTAATCTTTGCATCTAGATTATTTTTAATATACATATTTAATAGCAATTCCAAAACTAAAATATCATATTATTTAACAATATGTTTTGAGAATCTCAATTTTAAGCGCTTTTACTTGTATTATTATATAAGATATAATATAAATATTTTAATACCACATGTTAAATTTGATTGATATCATATAGGGATTAGAAATAATGTTTATATATGGCTCCACCATAGAGTGCTTTATATTTATCTGCACTATCGTTATTTTGCCAGCTTAGATTTTTGTAGACGTGGTTATGGCAGTTTTTCATTAATGCTGTTAGAGGACCATCTTTCTCATAAGGACCTTCTGGGCAGTTAATATGCCTATAAGTTATAAACAAACATATTTCTTTTAATCTATAAAACGTCCAGTTCAAAGCATGCTCAATTCCCCATTTTAAACCATATTTGTCATAATTTTTAAATAAAATGCCGGTTGCTTTATCAAAGTTGGGATTAGTTAAGGGGTCGGGGTTTAATGGTATAATCGTATCCACCAACCCTCCAACTTCCCTCGCTATTACAGGTGTGCAATATGCCATAGATTCCATCTGGGTTAATCCACAGGGTTCCCAAACTGATGGTACAATTGTCCAATCACTTCCTGCATAAATAAGGGAGGTTAATGGAGGACAATGGCCCACTAATGAAATAACCTTCCCATTGTATCTTTCAGCCAAATCCTTCATACCGTCTTCTATGTGTTTTTCACCTTTTGAAAGCATGATTAATCTTATATCATGTTCTTCAAATAACTCGGGAAATGCTTCAAATATTATGTCAAATCCTTTTTGATATGTTGCACGTCCAACAAATCCTATTAATGGAGTAGTTACATCACCGCCTTTTATATTGCCATAAATTTCAACATCTGTTCCTGAAATTCCACTTTTATCCATACTATTCCAGTCATCAACATATTTTTTTAAATTTTCAGAATTGTAAAACCATGCATATTTTATCTTTGGTTTTACAATATTGGCATCGTCTATGCCATAATCACATATAAAGGCATATTTTCTCGGGTCTAATTTGTTATCTGATAAAGACATCATCTGTTTTATCATATTGCCTGAATTAAATATTTCAATGTCTATACCATTTAATATTCCATGAAATGGTTTTATATTACTTTGTTCCTTTATAAATTCAATTGATTTTATTTCTTCTGCATGAGTTGGGCTTACAGTGTTAAAAGCATCACTAAAATATATTCCCAAATCTAAAAAAGACATTGTTAAGCCCTTATATTCCTTAATGGGACCTTTAAATGCTTCATTGTGTATTGTGATGGTGGTTGGTAAATCGAGTTTTTCATGACATTTTGCTATTGCAAGGCCACAAGGCCAGTCATGACCCGAAACACAATCTACATTGTCAAATTTATCCAAATATGCTACTACTAAATCCGCAAATAAATCATACTTTAATGGGTCCCACGTATCCAATTCATTGAAGTTTTTGTTGCTAAATGCGATTATATCCACACCAGTATTTGGATGCCTTGTTTTTATAACTTCGAATTTAAAGCTCGTCCCCTGGTATTTTATATCCAATGTAGTTATTTTTTCATGAGGGAGATTCGAAATTTTGTTATTATGGTCGTAGGTTATAATTACTACTTCATTACCTCTATGTTTTAAAAATTTTGGCAAGTCCTGCATTACATCCCCCAAGCCCCCAATAGACGTCAAAGGTGCTATGGTCGGCGTCAATATTGCCACTTTCAAAAATATCACCTTTATAATTACATTAATATTTACATTAATAACAAAATTATATATGTTATTAGCATTATAAAAATTATGTGTCAATAACACATATCAAATATATACATGAATCAAATATACATTAGAGAAATAAAAATAAATAAAAATAAGTAGTGTTAATAATTAAGTGATAATATGAAAATAGCCATGATAACTTGGGAATATCCGCCAATTATGGTGGGAGGATTATCGGTTCATTGTAAGGGTCTTGCTGAGGCACTTGTTAGGGCGGGGCATAGTGTCGATGTAATTACAATGGGTTATGATTTACCTGAATATGAGAATATAAACGGAGTGAATATACACCGTGTAAAACCAATAGGGCATAGTCATTTTCTAACATGGATTAATTTCATGGCACATTTCATGGAAAAAAAATTAGGTTCATTAGGAATACATAACTATGATGTAATACACTGTCATGACTGGATGACTCATTTTGTAGGTAGCAATATAAAACATCTTTTTAACAAACCATATATTCAATCCATTCATAGCACAGAACAGGGAAGATGCGGTGGAATTCATTCTGAAGATTCAAGGGCAATAAACGACATAGAATGGTGGAGCACCTATGAATCCCATGCAGTGATTACAGTTAGCAATTCAATAAAAGAAGAAATATGTTCAACATTTAATACTCCTTGGGATAAAGTAAATGTAATATATAATGGAATAAACCCTTGGGAATTTGACATACCAATGAGTGATAATGAAAAAAATGATTTTAGGATACATATTGGAGTTCAACCTCATGAAAAAATGATATTGTTTGTTGGAAGGCTGGTTTATCAGAAAGGCGTGGAATATCTAATAAGAGCATTTCCCAAGATTCTTGAACAGCATCCCGATTCAAAAATGGTAATAGCAGGTTCGGGGGATATGCGAGGATATTTGGAAGATTTGGCATTTCAGCTTGGATGTAGGGATAATATAATATTTTTAGGATTTGTTGGAGGGGATATGCTGAAAAAGCTTTTTAAATCTGCGGATGTAACCGTCATTCCATCAGTTTATGAACCCTTTGGGATTGTGGCACTTGAATCTATGGCAGCCGGAGCTCCTGTGGTTGCAAGTGGTGTTGGAGGTTTAAGAGAGATTATCCAGCATGAATATAATGGAGTTACTGTATATCCTGAAAATCCAGATTCTATTGCATGGGGTGTTAATAGGGTTCTTTCAGATTGGGGATTTAAAGAATGGATTGTAAATAATGCAAAGCATGATGCATATACAAAATACAGTTGGGACGCCATAGCAAACAGCACAGTTGAAGTTTATAACAAGGTGATAGACTCTATAAAATAAATAAAAAAATATTAAATAATATATATGATAAATTAATATGTTTATATATTGTGTTAAATTATGAGGTGGGAATATGGAAGATATGTGGTTAAAAATAGGCGAGGCTGCTGGTAAGATTTATCACCTATTAGAAGACGGTGAAAAAAATATTACAAAATTAAAAGAATCTCTTAGGAGCGAGGGGTATAATGAAACTATTATTGTTATGGCAATAGGATGGCTTGCAAGGGAGGATAATATAATTATTATAAGGGATGGGAGAAAATGGATAATAAGATTAAAAAATGGATAAATTCTATTTCATTTACTTTCGGTATCTAATTATTTATATATGTATAAAGTGGTAATATGGTAGGAATTATAGGAAATGGAAAATCTCTTGCAAAATTGGATGATGTGGGGTCTATTGAATATATATTCTTTCCACATTTGGGTTTTGAAAAACATATCTTTGACTCTGCATTTGCAATATATTGTGATGGCGAATTAAAATGGCACTGGGATTACTCATGGAAAATCAGTCAAGGATATTTAAAAGATACAAATATTTTAAAAACCACATATGAAGATGAGAACTTTTTAGTAAGTTCTATGGATTATATTTCAATATCTCACAATATCCTAGTTAAACAGATATCCATTCTCAACAGAACAGAAGAAAAAAAGCATTTAAAATTATTTTTCTATGAAAATTTAAGGATGGGAGAATATCCAAAAGAGAATACTGTTAAATTTTTAAAGAATAATAATTGTTTAATTAAATACGATGGAAAATATATTTGTTGTATGGGAAGTGGTAAAAACATATCATCATATCAATGTGGTTTGAGGTCGTCTGAAAGTAGTGCCTATAATGATATTGAAAATGGTGTTTTAAAAGAACAGGATACTGCCAAAGGATTAATTACCGATAGTGCATTATGTTGGGAGATTGAATTAAATCCCTTCCAAGAAGTAGTTATTCCCATATATATACTAATGGCGGAATATAACGACAACTACTATGATATTATGAACTTAATAGACACATTAAAAGTAGTTGCTAAAAATAATGAAGATATGTATAATCTCTCCCTAACTTATTGGAAAACCCTCGTTCAAGATACTGTCAATAATTTATCTACAACGAAATGTGCAAATCTAAATGTCGAGAGACGGAAAAAATACATCGATACATGTAAAAGGTCTTTACTAACAATATTTATGTTGTGTAATCACGATGGGGGCATAATAGCTTCACCATCATTATATCCCGATTACAGATATGTATGGAATAGAGATGCAAGCTATATGTCTGTTGCATTGGATTTATGCGGCTTATCCCCTATGAGCGAAAAATATTTCGACTGGTGCAAAAAAACCCAAAATAGCGATGGGTCATGGATTCAAAATTATTATATTGATGGAAAACCTCGATTAACTGCAATGCAAAATGACCAAGTTGGCACTACAATTTGGGCAGCTCTGGTTCATTATAGGATTACACATAACAAATTATTTTTAAAAAGACATTGGAATATGATTAAAAAAGCTGCAAATTATTTAGCTAAAACTGTGGAACCTCCATCTCCATGCTATGATTTATGGGAAGAAAAATATGGGGTGTTTTCATACACAATTGGGGCAACATATGGTGGTTTAAAATCTGCCTGCAATATTATGAATATATTAGAAAAAGAATGCGAATATAAAATGACCAATGACGATAAAAAATGTTTTAAACAGTGGAGCTCAGCTATCGAATCATTAAAAAATAATGTTAATAAATTTTATTTAAAGGAAGAAAATAGGTTTGCAAAATCAATAACTCCACTGGATAAAACAATTGACACCAGCATATTGGGATTAAGCTTCCCCTATGATTTAGTTCCAGCAGACGACCCAAGAATGATAGCGACAGCATTGCAGATTGAAAATGCATTTAACTATAAAATCGGGGGAATTGGAAGATATCCAGAAGATGTATATTTTGGAGGCAATCCATGGATAATAACTACCTTGTGGTTATATATGTATTATAAAAGGCTAATTAAATTATTGTCAAAAGATATAAATCAGAGATTTTCCAGACCTGGATTTGTAGAATATATAGGGGACTGCGAAAAACTACAATCATCTCGAAAAGATGAGCGAAATGATGATGTGAATGTGAATGTGGATGATGTTGTTCAATCTTTAAATAATATCCAAAGCGTGAATATGACAAAAAAGGACCTTATTAAACACTGTCATAAAAAATGCGACGAGCTATTTAACTGGGCATTGAAGCATCAATATAATGGACTATCTCCTGAGCAAATTCACAAAGACCTCGGAGCTCCCATATCGGCAATTCCCCTTGGTTGGTCACATGCTGCCATAATAATGGCAATTCACAGCAATGATTATGATATTTTAATTCCATAATAAAATAAATATTTTCATCAATGAAGCGAATATATAAAATCATTTAAATTTATATTTTCTCACTTTTTGGAAATCTGCAAAATCAATAGTATATATTACTTCGCAACATAAATAAAAAAATAAAAAATAAGGGGATAAAATGTTAATTTCATTTAATTTTGAGGTGCATCAGCCCCATAGATTAAAAAAAACGGTTGATGGACACAGTAAAAATATATGGGATAGGTATGTTGATGTTGAATTAAACAAAGAGATATTCAATAGAGTAGCAAATAAATGTTATATTCCTGCAAATAGGACAATTTTGGATTTAATAGATGAGTATGACATTAAAGTGGCATACAGCATTACAGGCGTATTTCTTGAACAGGCCATGGAATTTAATAATGAGGTTTTAGATTTATTTAAAGAGCTCGTAAAAACAGGGAATGTTGAACTTATTGGGGAAACCTACTATCATTCACTTTCAAGTCTCTTTGAAAATCATGATGAATTTAAAGAGGATATTGAAAAACATAAGAAGATTATCAAAGAACTATTTGGATACAAAACTGAGGTTTTTAGAAATACTGAATTAATGTATAATAATAATATAGCTGAAACCGTTAAGGAATTGGGATTTAAAGGGATATTTACAGAAGGTGCCGATAGAATACTTGATTGGAGGTCTCCAAATTATGTATATAACGCTCCATGTGGATTGAATGTCCTTTTAAGAAACTATAAATTAAGCGATGATATTGGATTCAGATTCTCATGTCCAGATTGGAATGAATATCCTTTAACTGCTGATAAATATGCATCATGGTTGGCGAGCTCCCCTGGTGATTGTATAAATATATATATCGATTATGAAACCTTTGGAGAACACCAATGGAAAGAAACTGGGATTTTTGAGTTTTTAAAATATCTTCCTGCGGAAATTGAAAAATATCATAATCTTGAATATGCAAAACCTTCTGAAATAATTGACAGATGCACACCGAGGGGGGAAATAGATGTCTTTGAATTCTCAACATTATCGTGGGCAGACTCTGAAAGAGATGTGAGTGCATGGTTAGGCAACAGGATGCAGAAGCTTTCATTTGAGAGATTAAAAGATATTAGGCAATACCTTGGAAGATACATATCATCGAAATATGCTAAACATGGGGGCAATGTTCAAGATGATGAAATAATGGAATATAAATTATATAAAAACCTTCAAACAAGTGATAATTTTTACTATCAATGCACAAAGGGATTTAACGATATGGATGTGCATTCTTATTTTAGCCATTTTGAAACTCCTTATGATGCTTATGCCACTTATATGGATATTCTTTATGATTTTAAAAATCATTTAATAGTCAGTCAAATTTTGGACAAATATGTTAAAAAAATTGAAAGTTTGAACTTGGAGATAAAAACATTAAAAGAAAATGACCGGTATAAAAATGAGAATATGGCATTGACTAATGAAATAGAGAATTTAAGAAGTAAATTAAAATTATTGGAAAAGGACATAAATAATAAAAACAAAGATATTCAAAAACTAAAAAATGAAAATAGTAAATTAATTAATGAAATCATAATGTTAAACTCAAAAGCTCCCAATAACTCGAAGAGTAAAAAAATAAAAAAAAATAATATAGAGGAGCCAAACTTAAAAGATATAGAAGATAAACCTAATGAAAAAGAAAAAAAACATAATCTTGACGAATTTATAATTGGCTCATAATAGTGTATTAATATCTATAATACCTAATTTATAACACCCAATTTATAGAACATACTAAATTTTAAGAGGATAACTATGGATGATGAATTTAAAAAAAATCTTGAAAAATTTAAAAAGATGGCAAAATCTAAGAATAGCACCAGCAGCGAAAAACCACAAGTTATTGTTGTAGGACGCTCTAATGTTGGAAAATCCACACTTGTGAGGTTAATTACTAAAAAAAATGTTAGAGTCGGGAAAAAACCTGGTGTAACCTTAAAAATAAATAAATACGACATGGGAAATTATATTTTAGTTGATTTACCGGGATTTGGATTTATGACGGGTCTTGATGAAAATGTTCAAGATAAAATAAAAGATGAAATTGTAAAATACATTGAAGACAATAAGGAAAAAATCGCCTGCTCCATAATATTAATAGATGCAAAGGCATTCCCGGAAATAGTTGATAGATGGGATAAACGGGATGAGATACCCATAGATATTGAAATGTTTGATTTTTTAAACGAACTGGAATTAAATCCCATAATTTTAATAAACAAAATGGACAAGATAAAAAAGAATCAGTGGGATGAACATCTGGATAATGTAGTTGAATTATTTGGTTATCCCGCACCTTGGAGACAGTGGCTCGATGTTGTAGTTATTGGCATTCTAAAAGATGGAGAGGGATTAAAAGATATCCTTCATAAAATAAATCATCATGTGGAATCATATCGACGAAAAAAATAAAAAAAGATTAACCAAATATAATTAGTCCAGAAGTTGCAAAAACTTTATATATTATATTAACATAATGAGGTTTAACTAATTTTTATATTCAAAATGCGAAAAATAAAATCCTATTTTATAATTAAAAATGAAATTAAACACGATTATGGAGGAATAATTATGGCACTAAGACCTGGTAGATGTTATAGAGGAGTAGATAAACCAGCATACACAAGAAAGGAATATGTAAGAGGAGTTCCACAACCAAAAGTTGTTCATTATGTAATGGGTAATACAAGTGTGGAATTCCCAGTGGAAGTGCATTTAATAGTTAAAGATGATGTTCAGATAAGACACAACGCATTGGAATCCGCAAGGATTGTAGGAAACAAATACACACAAAACAAATGTGGTAAATTAGGTTACAAATTCCAGATAAGAGTATATCCACACCAAATATTAAGAGAAAACAAAATGGCAGCAGGAGCAGGAGCGGACAGGATTTCCGATGGGATGAGATTGGCATTTGGAAAACCTATTGGAACAGCTGCAAGAGTAAGAAAAGGTCAAAAAATCATTACAATTTCAACAACTCCTGAAAAAGTAAATGATGCTAAGGAAGCTCTAAGAAGATGTGCTATGAAAATGCCTGTAAAATGTAAAATAGAAATAGGAAAAGGAGCAGAATTAGTTAAGAACTAAATAAACTTATTAAATTTTTTTTCTTTTTTTAAAAAATTTAATTGATTTTAATAATTTAAGATAATATTTGTAATTTATTCATCATCGGGGATTTCAGCCCTAATGAATTCATCTTTATTTTTCTTTAAACTTATCGTGGCATCTATTCCCATTTTTGCCGTCAATTTATTTTTATGGTCTCCTGATGGGTCCAGTGAGGAACCTTTTGCGTCGCTTATAATAAGTATATCTTTATCAGCTTGAACTCTTGTGGCAATGGCAAACTCCACATCCTTTGGGTCATAGATGTTTATGTCATCATCTACAATCACCACATGTTTTAAACTTGGATGGGAAGCAAGTGCCGCAAGTATGGCATTTTTTCCATCTCCTTCTGTTTTCTTCTCAATTGACACTACGGCGTGAAGCCAGCAACATCCCCCTTCTGTTAATACCACATTCTTTACCGATGGAACGGTGTTTCTAATGCCCTTATACATTCTCGGCTCCTGAGGTAATCCCATTAAAATTTTATGCTCCACTCCGCCGGGGAGTAGGGCGTGGAATATGGCATCTTTTTTTCTTTTCAATGCCGTTATTTTTATTACAGGCTGTTTTCTAATTGTATCGTAGGTTCCAGTAATATCTACAAAAGGACCTTCATCGTCCATTTCTGCGGTTATTTTTCCTTCAATAATAAATTCGCCCGCAGGGACTTCTAAATCTACGGTATCGCATTTAATCAGTTTTAGTGGCTCATTCATTAATGCAGAGGCATATTTCAATTCATTAAAAGTTATATCTCCTGATGTAGATGCTGCCAAAAGCACAGCTGGATGAGCTCCGATAACTATTGCCACATCCACATCCCCATCCTTAATGTTTTTGTTGTAGATGTAATGTAAATGTCTCTGTTCTACCATTCTAATTACTAAATGATTGTCCTTAATTAAAATTCTATGGATGGATGCGTTTATCCCATAATCCTTATCTTTAACTATTACAACTCCTGATGTAAGGTAAGGTCCTGCATCTTTTTCGTAGTAGGTTGGTATAGGGTATTCATTTATTTTGTCCAAATCATCATTTACATACTGTTCCTTTAAGCTATTATCTACTATTAGCTCCCCATTTTTCTCATTATCCATGGCATTTAACATGTGTTTCATTAAATCATTTACTTCTATTCCCAAGCTTTTTGCTATCACTTCCCTATTACACAGATTTCCTATAACTTCATATCCATTTACATTTTTTATATATACGGGCTTTCCATCATATTTCTTTAAAATCTTTGTTATCCCATATTTTTTATTTGCTGACTCTATCTCAATTTTATCTATTGAATCAACCAAGTCCCTTATCATAACATTCACCTTCTTATTTTATCTTTCTTTATCTTTTCTTTCTAGCAATTTCTTTTTCTATCTTTTCACCGGTATCTTTTAATCTACTTGATACACTTCTCGGCACATTGCCATATTCCGATAGTATTTTTGCAATACCGCTTGATAACAAAAATATGGCGTATGTATGTTCAGATTTTGTTCTATGTATATGATGGGGGTATATCTTCAATGCATCGTAATTTACAAAATATTCATCAATTGAATTACCAAATTTTTTTGTTAAATTCTTTCTCATATATACTAAAAGTTGATGTAATTGGATGAGCTCATCCTTATGCATGCAATCACCTAAGGTATGAAATATATTTCATGATAAATAAATTAAATAAACTAAATAAATTAAAATTTTGCAAATAAGTATGTAAAATTAGAAAGAGAGTTATGTCTGGTTAAAATTATCGTATGAAAAAATCCTTAAATTTGCAGGTTTTTTTGCAATATTTATTTCCTTCCCAATCATTACAGAAGTGTTTTCATAAAATAAATCAACTATTTTTTGAGTGATAGGGACATCAGATATAAAAAAATTAATATTTTGATTAGCATATTCATTCTCATTTAATTCGTTAATAGATTTAATCTCTTCAAATCCGTCTCCTATTATTTTTACTTTATTAGTCCCTAAAATTTCCTCCATTGACGATTTAATATAATTCAACTGTCCAACATAGTCATCAGTTTTGAATATTTCATACGACATCCGATTATCTGAATCACCGTCTTTTTTGTCGTCATTATGGGTTTCTTTTATCTCTTCTTCGTTTTTTAGCTCAGATAATACCTCTGATTCGTTTAGCTGAGATACATCGCTTATGCACTCCGATATTCCTGTCATTTTTTCCTTATTATATATGCCACTTGCCAAATCATCCATTGTCTGCGTATCATTTATTGCCTTATTTATTACAGTGCTATAATTGTTTATGACATGACCTTTGTTGGCATTTAATTGAATATACTGTTCAATTGGAATCTTTGACCGTAAATATTTTACAACCTCTTTTTTAGACAAATCTTCCACTTCCTTTCCGTGGGGAGCTCTTGCAATATAATCTATATCACATGTTTGAAGAGCCTCTTTTAATATAAGCTCCCCTCCCCTATCTCCATCAGTAAATATCGTCGTGGTTTTTTTCCTTGAAAGTTCCATTATGGTTTTTGGAATTGATGTCCCTTCAACAGCTATAACATTTTTTATACCACATCTTAAAAGATTGATAACATCTGCCCTACCTTCCACTACAATTATAGCATCTGAATTATCAATATTTGGTCCAGCTGGAAGTTTCTCCTCCCCATATTCAATTATTTCTTCAGTTCTGATATACTCCTTTATCTCTTCCGTAATTTCATATGTATCAACCATATTATCTATGAGTGTTTTTAGGAGCTCCTTTGCCCTATTTGTAATATACTGTCTCTTTTTAATACGAATATCCTCGACATTCACCACCCTAACAGTAGCTAAACAAGGCCCCACCCTATCGATTGTTTCCAATGTTGCCGCAAGTATTGCAGTTTCAACCTTATCCAAACTGGATGGTAGTATTATTTTTGCATATGATTTCCCATTTGTATTATCTAACTCCACATCTATTCTCCCAATTCTCCCACTTTTTTGAAGGTCCCTTAAATCAAGGTCGCTACTTAGGAGACCTTCCGTTTGTCCAAATATTGCTCCAATAATATCGTGCTTTTCAACATATCCATTTGCCATGAGTTCTGCATAAATAATATATTTTGTTGTGCCTAATTCCATCATAATAAACCCTCCAAAATTTAATCCCTACCTGTCTCACAATATTATAAAATTAATAATGATATTAAATAATTAATAAATGATATAAATTTTATAAATATAATTTGTTATTTTACATATAAATATAGTATGGTTTAGGTATGTTCTTCTTCTTTTAACCTCTCATAATGTGCAATATATGCAATATTACACAAAAATATTTAAAAAGAAAAGTTGGAGTATAATTTAAAAATAATTATATATTAGTCTCGCCTTCTCCAAGAATATGGTCTAACCTCTGCCAAAATCTTCACGAAATTGAAAGTTCCACCAACCTAAAATTAATATCTCTACTGCAAACCACCCCTTACACTAACTGCAACACCATAGTTAAACTCCATGAGCTCCCTACCATTTAATATAGTTGTTCCATATGCAAGGAGCTCATCATCTTCATTTACAACAAGCACCTCTTCATAAGGTCGGAGCTCCCTATCGCAGTCTATTACAAACTTTGCATATACGGATTTTCCATCCCTTGCAAACTCCTGAACTGACTTATCCACAACAACCCTGTAATTTGGGAATGGTATTTTTTTATGGAGAAGTTTTGCCCCTTCTTTTGCAGGTATAAGAAGGTTGTCATTCGCTCTCAGAGTGAATAAAACTTCCTTTTTACCGTCCATATTAATTAATACATTTCTTATTCTTCCCGTCTTTTTACTTCTCTTTACAATAATGTTTTTTAGGAGCTCATCATCAAGTATCTTAAAACCGTATTGATATTGAAGCATCCTATCTATTCTTAAAGAATCCTTACTTATTTTATCTTTATTTTGGTTGGAGTTATAATAACAGGTATAGTAGTTGTATGAATGTATATCCATTATTTTATCATCATACTGTCTTACAAACTCTTCAACAAATTTTTTGTTATGTATTTTTTCATAGTCGTAGAGCTCAGGGATTTCATTTTGAGATAGTGGATATACAGTGTCGATATTCAACGGCACCAATCCGAATACATCATCTTTTATAAGAACATCCACATCGCTGTGCATATTATTTATATTTTCGCTGTATGGTCTGTTTATATCCTTTGATATTGATGCTATGAATATTTTATCAAATTTTATCCTATTCAACCTTTTTTTATGCCTCAACACCTCAGGTCTGAACATGCTTTCGTATCCATTGTAGAAAAATGCGGATTTTTTTGTGATTGGGTCAAATTTCTCAATAAAATCATTGTATTTTAATGCCGTTCTGTATGCTTCCAATAGTTTTGGATGGCATCTGCATCTTTCCTCTACGAGCTCCCATAGATTGCCATCTTTAATAGCGTTTTTAATCCGATTAATCTCTTCAAAAGTAATGTATAAGTTATGCTCTGCCAATAACCTTGTTCTATCTTTTTTATTCATTATATAAAGTTCCTTTGGAGTGTATTCATTACAAACAGGGCATGAACATGGGAATTTATCCAAATCCTTTAAGTCCTCCAAATGAAGTGTTCCATCTTCTGTTAAATATCTGCCATCCTTTGCATATAGTGCATAAGCCGCACTATCGAACAAATCACATCCTAATACAACAGAAAGGGCAAACATCATAGGATGACCGCATCCAAAGAGATGAACAGGTTTATTTGTTGGAAGGAACATTTTTGAATTTATTATTATATCTACAACAGTTTTGTAGTCGTAGTTTTCCATAAGTGGCACAACAGCACCGATTGGGTATATGTCAAAGTTCAATTTTCCCATATTTTCTGCACTTTTTCTTCTTAAATCCATATATGTGGAGCCCTGAACTGTGCCGTTTAAAAGTAATTTATAGTTGTTTTTTTCCTTCAATTCTATTGAGTCCTTTGCTCTTTTTATGGTTTCTTCCAATTCTTTTTCCGCCTGCTCTCTGCTCACATAAGGTGCCGTTGGAATATCCAATATTGTTCCAACATCCACACCTATTTTTTCCTGAAAGTCGATTATTTCCAATGGTTCAACATTTACATCACCATAAACGCTAAGTTGGAATGAACCGCTGTCAGTAACTATAACTTTGTCAAATCCCACTAAATTATGAATACCTTTTTCTTCGGCAATTGTTTTTAACTCAGGATTTGAGTATGTAATATAGGAGTTTGTGATTATTACATCTGCGAGCTCTCTAATTTTATCTATTGAAACTGTTTGTTTCTTCGGGTTTGGATGGACAACAGGCATTATTGTTGGTGTTTCAATTGTTTTTCCATTTATTTTCAATTTTCCTATCCTGCCCATGCCGTCTCTGTGTTTTATCTCAAACATAAATTCACCTTTTAGTTTTAACTTAACTTTAAATTAATTGAATTCAATATACTATAAAATAATAAGAGATATAAGCCATATTAAAATTTTTGTATAAAAAAGAAAAACTAAAAATATATTATAATATATAAAAACTAATAATTATTTTAAAATTAGTTCAAACTCCTCTAACTCTAATAATTACATTAAATACATATTATATGCTACAATATAGAGCGAATTGTAAAAAACATTATTATTCATAAAGGTGCTTTGTTCCCTCAGTGTTTGCTCCTCGTTCTATAAGCATTTTAACAATATCGGGTTGAGTATAATCCTCTGCCACCATGAGAACCGATAATCCAAAATCATCCTTTGCATTTACATCTGCACCATGTTCTATTAGTAATTTTGCTATTTTTGTATAGCTGAGCTCTATAACTGACATCAGTGGCGTCCTTCCTATCCGATTTCTTACATCCACATCTGCACCATTTTCTATTAACAGTTTAACAACATCATAGTGATTTTGTAGTGCAGCCGCCATGAGTGGAGTTCCTCCAAACTTATTTTTGGCATTTACATCAGCTCCTTTTTTTAACAATTCCTTTACTCTCTCAATGTCTCCACTTTCTGACGCCTCTATTAACTCCATGTCTAAACCCATGATTTCACCTTAAATTTAGATTAGGAAATATAATTCCTATTTATATACTAATATAAGGAAATATATTTCCTGCATGATATTTACATATTTTTGATTATCACATATAAATGTTTTTATTTCTATAATCCGAATTAATAAATATATATAGTAAAATACAGTATTTCACTAATGGCTTACTTCGTGAGCCATATCATAAAATAATAAATAGCTCCTAAAATACTACTACAATATTATAAAATGTGAGTTGATTTAATGTATAAACAGGTAATAGTTATAAGGAATGATTTAAAAATGGGAAAAGGAAAAATGGCAGCTCAGGCATGTCATGCTTCAATCGAGGCATTCATCAGAGCTCAGAAAATATGTCCAAATGTTGTTAAGGAATGGTTAAAGGAAGGACAGAAGAAGGCGGTTGTGAAGGTAAATTCAGAAAGAGAGCTCCTTGAAGTGTTTAAGGATGCAAATATTGAAGGACTTCCATGCAGTTTGATAAGAGATGCTGGAAGAACACAGCTCGTCCCTGGGACCCATACCGCAGTTGCAGTAGGTCCAGAAAAAGAGGAAAAAGTTGAAAGAATAACAGGTAAATTAAAACTACTGTAAATAACTGGCAAATTAAAACTATTGTAATAATTATATAATTTTTTCCAAATCAATACTTCCCTCGATAATTTTTGCCAATTTATCCATGTTTTTTTCAAATGTATCGTTGTAATTATCGGTGGTTATTAAATTAAGACCTTTTTTCATCCTTGCTAAATTTACCAAATAGTTTCTGAATTCGTAATTATCGAGAATCCCGTGGAAATAAGTTCCCAATATGTAAGATTTACTATTTTGATTATTATCACTGTTTTTGTTATTATTTTTATTTTTTTTATTTTCTATCACTTTTATGGCTCCATCAAATCCATTTCCATCATTTCCAAATCCTTTTTTTAATTTTATAAGTGGTTTTTCAGATGATTTAGTGATACCTTCGTGGAGCTCATACCCGGAAACTTCAAATCTCACATCCTCAATTTCCAAAATACCTTCGGAGTTTTTTATGGATTTTTCATTTCCAAAGTGCGTTTCCATATCAAAAAGTCCAAGACCATCTATTGTTCCAACATCTCCCTCAGTATTATTCTCATCAATTAATTTTTTACCCATTACCTGATATCCTCCGCAAATTCCAAGGACAATTCCCCCATTTTCTGCAAATTCTAGAATCTTCTTATCCATCCCATATTTATTTATTAAGTCCATTTCAACAGTGGAACATCGTGTCCCTGGAAGAATAAGTATGTCTCCTGTAATATCATCCTTAAAATCTATAAATTTTACCAATGCATCTTTTGAAAGGGCATCAACATCGGTAAAATTTGAAATTTTTGAAAACTTCAAAACATTTACTTCCACAGGACTTTTTATATCTCCAAAAACTCTTTTATTTTGAAGTGCTTGGCTATCTTCCTCAGGCAATACTAAACTTTCATCATAGGGAATAACTCCTAAAACAGGTATGTTTGTTAATTCCTCGATTTTTTCAAATCCGCTTTTTAAAACATCGGCGTTTCCCCTAAATTTGTTTATTACAAATCCCTTTATTAGTTTTCTCCATTTTTCAGGGAGTAACTCAACCGTTCCATATATGGATGCAAACACCCCTCCTCTATCTATATCAGAAACCAAAATAGCATTAGCATTGGATATTTCTGCAATTCTTAGATTTGCAATATCATCATCCAAAAGGTTTATTTCACAGCAACTTCCTGCCCCTTCCATTACGACATAATCATAATTTTTATCTAAATAATCAAGACTTTCCTTTATTTTATCTAAAAAATATTCTTTATTTTTTCGATATTCGTTATAATCCATATCTTTATAAGGTTCCCCATGAACGATTACCTGCGATATAAAGTTTCCCTTAGGCTTTAATAATATTGGATTAAAATGAATTGATGGTTCTGTTTTTGCCGCTAAACTCTGAGTATATTGTGCCACGGCGATTTCCCCGTCCTCTTTGGCAACTCTTGAATTTAAACTCATGTTTTGGGACTTAAAAGGTGCAACTTTGTATCCTTTATTTGCAAGAGCTCGACATATTCCAGAAACTAAAACCGTTTTTCCGCTGTTTGAAGAGGTTCCCACAACCATGATAAATTTTGCCATTATTTCACCAAATAAAATCAATTTTAAATTTTCTAAATTTTCTATGATATTATACTTATTCTATGACTATTACATATTAAAATATTTCTTATTATTAATTTTTTTAATATATTGTTTATATATTAAAAATTCTAATAAAAACGTTTATATGTATGAAGATTCTATTTTGAAGCATAAATTTTTAAATATTCTACAAATATGGGCTGAATTGAAAAAGTGTAATTAGAAAATCTAATAACAAAATACATATTAAAAATTTTGGTGATATAATGGCAGATATCAAAGCTATGGATAAATTAATGGAAAAATTTGCAGGTAGAAAGGAGGAGCTCTACAAACAGAAGGAAGAAGGAAAAAAAGTATTTGGATTATTCTGTTCCTTTGTGCCGATTGAGTTAGTTTTAGCATCAAACAGCATTCCTGTTGGATTATGTGGAGGTAAAGATTCAACAATTCCTGCTGCTGAGGAAGATTTGCCCAGAAATATATGCCCATTGATAAAATCATCCTACGGATTCAAAAAAACAAAATCCTGCCCATACTTTGAAGCAGCAGATATTGTAATTGGTGAAACAACCTGCGATGCAAAGAAAAAAATGTTTGAATTACTTGAACAATTCGTTCCAATGCATGTAATGCAGCTCCCACACTTTAAAGATGAAAAATCATTTAAATTGTGGTTAAGTGAAGTGGAAGAATTCAAAGATCTTGTGGAAAAAACCACAGGAAATGAAATAACCGATGAGAAACTTAAAGAAGCCGTAGATAAAGTAAATAAGATGAGAGAGTTATTTTATAAATTATATGAATTAAGAGCAAATGACCCTTCACCAATTAAAGGTTCTGATGCTTTAAAGTTATTCCAATTTGCTTATTTATTAGATATAAACGATACGATAGAAGTATTGGAAGAATTAGTGGAAGAATTAAAAGAAAAAGTAAATGCCAATGAAGGATATGAAGGAAAAAGAATTTTGGTTTCAGGATGCCCTATGGTGGCAGGAAATACAAAAATTATAGATTTAATTGAAGAATGCGGAGGGATTGTTGTAGGGGAAGAGAGCTGCACAGGAACAAGACAGTTTGAAAATCTCGTTGAAGGATACACAGTAGAAGATTTAGCAAAGAGATATTTCAAAATACCTTGTGCGTTAGCATTTAAAAACGATGATAGAATTAAGAGAATTAAGGAATTAGTTAAAGAATTAAATATCGATGGTGTGGTTTATTATAGCCTTCAATACTGCCATACTTTTAATGTAGAGGGAGTTAGGGTTGAAGAAGAATTGAAAAAAGAAGGAATCCCAATTATTAGAATTGAAACAGATTATTCCGAAAGTGACAAAGAACAGTTAAAAACAAGATTGGAAGCATTTATTGAAATGATTTAATTACTCTCTATTTTATTTTTTACCATAATCTTTATTTTTATAAGGTGATATCTTGAAAAAAACCATGGGCATATTTATGGGAATGTTAATCGTATGTTTCATACTATTTTTAAGTGGTTGTGTGGGAACATCCGCTGACCAGAATACTGATAATACTAAAATAACAATAAGCATGGCTGGAGGAACTGCCCTAGTTCCAATTGCAAAGGAAACTGCCAAACAATTTATGGAAAATCACCCCAATGTTCAGATTGAAGTCTCAGGAGGGGGTTCAGGATTTGGAATTAAAGAATGCGGTGAAGGTAGGATAACAATTGGAATGGCTGGAAGAAATTTAAAATCCGAAGAGAAAGAAAAATATCCTGATTTAATTGTTTATAAAATTGGCGTTGACGGCGTAGCAATTGTGGTTAATCCTTCAAATCCTATAAATGATTTATCAAAAGACCAGGTAAAAAAAATATTTTCAGGGGAAATTACTAACTGGAAGAATGTGGGTGGAAATGACGCTCCAATAAACATATATACGAGAGATGAAATGAGTGGAACAAGAGATACATTTTGGAAACAGGCTCTTGATAAGGGAAATATTACTGATAAATCTGTTGTAGTTGCATCAAATGGGGAAATGAAAGCAAAAATTTCCGCAGATGAAAATGGAATCGGCTATATATCCATTGGGTATGTGGATGAATCTGTTAAAGCCATTAAATTGGATGGAATAGAACCTAACCAAGAAAATGTTAAAAAAGGCATCTATACAGTATATAGACCTTTGAATTTAATGACTAAGGGGGAACCAGATGGACTTGTTAAAGAATATATTGATTATGTATTAAGCCCTAATGGTCAAAAAATCGTTAAAGACAAAGGATTTTTGCCAGTAAAATAAATTTTCTTTTTTATATTTTATTTTATATATAATGTCCCAATTATATTATTTTATATATCGTAGCCATCTATTTTAAAATATATTATAACAAAAATTTATCATATTACGTATGAATTTTTTATTATTTTATTATATTATATAAGGTGAAACTGTGAAAATAGCTTCATTATATTCAGGTGGAAAAGACTCTGCCTATGCACTTTGGTGGGCGTTAAATCAAGGTTGGGATGTTAAATATATGGTTAATGTAGTTTCTAAAAATAAAGAGAGTTATATGTTTCATATTCCAAATGTGGAATTAACGGATTTAGTTTCTGAAAGTGTCGGAATTCCACTAATAAAGGTAATTACAAAAGGTGAAAAGGAAAAGGAAATATTGGATTTAAAAAAAGCATTGGAAAAGTTAGATATAGATGGTGTTGTTAGCGGAGCTCTGGCAAGTGAATATCAAAGAACTAGGATAGACCACATCTGTGAGGAGCTCGGGATAAAATCCTTTGCTCCACTATGGCATAAAAATCAGGAGTTAATATTGAGGGATACTTCAAAATTCTTCGATTTCAGAATTGTCAGTGTGGCAGCTTATGGACTTGGTAAAGAATGGCTTGGAAAAAGAATAACTGATGAAAATATTGAAAAGCTACTTAAAATCATGGAAAAATACCGAATAAACAAAGCATTTGAAGGCGGGGAGGCTGAAACGTTTGTTTTTGATGCCCCATTTTTTAATAAAAAAATAAAAGTAGTAGATTATGAAATATTGTGGGATGGCGTAAGTGGATTTTATACTGTTAAAGATGCAAAATTAGTTGATAAATAATGACGAAATTTACAGAAATAAATAAATTTAGATTAAAAATATTATGCCCTAAAAAATAATGTGTTTGGAGAGCTCAAATACATCCTTTAAAAAGGATGCTACCCAAAGTCCAAGTTCCACGAACTTGGAATCCAATACATGCAAATTAATGAATATTACTTTCTAAAATAAAAATGGTGGGCTCAGGGAGTTCCAAACGCAACTTTTAAGAAAAGTTGCATCAAAAATCCAAAACTCGCTTTGCTCGTTTTGGAGCCTATATATGTAAATATATAAATATTATCTCCTAAAATAAAAATGGTGGGCTCGGGGAGATTCGAACTCCCGACCACCGCCGTGTCAGGGCGGCATCATAGCCAACTAGACTACGAGCCCAATACAATCTATAACCAAATAACATAAATTAGTATATAAATTTTTCGGTTCATACTTGTAAAAATTTAAACATGTGATATTATGAAGCACTTTAAAAGAATGACCTTGATATTATACAACTCATACGATAAAAACAAATGGCACGAAGCACATAAAAGAGCAATAGCAAGAGCTGCACCAATATGTTATGCCTTTAATTGCAATTTGGCGATAATGAACTTCCCATGTAAGAAGGAGGATATCCTATCAATAGAAACCACCATTGGAAACTCTGGCGGATATTTGAGAGAATTAATTGATAATAACCGATTTATTATTACCGACAAATATCAGGCACAGTTTGGGACACCCATCATCACAACATCAAAACCTGATGAAAAAAAATTAATAACTCCAAAGGAAGTTGCCAACCACTTACTTAAAAAACCTTGCGGAATTTTTGTTGGTCTTGGGAGACATGGGCTTCCAAAAAACATAATTAAACTTGGTGAATATCATTTGGATATAACTGAAAAAAGGATTTCATTAGAAACCTGCACTGCGATAGCCACAATACCTTCCGTAATAGCCACATATTTGAAATTTTTATAATTGTTATGATTTTTATAACTTTTATAACTTTTTTAGTTTTTAATAAGTGTATTAATTATTTTAGTTGATATTTATTTTTTTAAATTTGTAAATTTGTAATGATTGTTCATTATAATTAAATTTAAAAAGAAAATTATATATATAGGATAGTTTAAAGAATGGATTAAGCATTTTTAAGGAGGTAATCCTGTGGTTGCAATAGACGCTATTAGGAAAATAAAGCATGCAGAAAATGAAGCTGTTGAGCTAATAGAAAACGCCAAGAAAGAAGCAGAAAAGATAAAATTGAATGCCATAGAAGATGGTAAAAAAATAATATCCGAAGCTGAATCTGAAGCAGAAATGAAGGTTAAAGAATTAATATCAAAAAATGAAGAAGAAGCTAAAAAAGAAGCAGAAGAAATCGCTGCAATAGAAGAAAATAAAATTTATGAAACTGTATCCGTTGCAAAGGTAAAAATATTATCCTTAAAATTAGAGGATGTAATAGAATTCTAATGTAAATAAGAAAAATAGTGAATGGTATGATTGCATTAGAAATATAACATTTGAAGGTGGTTTTGGTGAAACCCGCAAGAATGAATAAAGTTAGAGCGGTGATATTAGATGAAAAGATGGATTCTATTATAAGGAATCTCCATGAGAGCGGGTTAGTAGAGTTATATGATTTAACTCCAAAGCTCGAAAATCCTGAATGGGCTGCATTTCTATCGCAGTCATCACCTGCAAGATATAGTAGGGATGTTTCATCATTAATAATAAAAGTAGGCAGGTTTCTTGATTTATTCGACAGCGTGAAAGTTGAAGAGAAAAAAGGGTTATCAGCAATTTTAAATCCTGTAATCCCTGAAAAAAAGAAGGTTTCATTTTCATCAGCAGAGGAAGCAATATCCTATGCAGAAGGTATTCTAAACGATGTGGAAAATGAAGTGCAAGGACCTTCTAACAGATTAACTGAATTAGAAAATAAAAAAAATAATTTGCAATTGTTAAAAAAGCAGTTAAAATGTTTGGTTGATTTTGATTTAGATTTGAAATATCTTGGGGAAGGCCCCTACACATACATAGTTTCAGGTTTGATTCCAAAAGAAAATCTACCTGAGCTCGAAAATAATCTATCAAATATAACCAATGATTATGTTGAAATTGTTAAAGGTAAGTCTTTTAGCGGTGGAGATGAGGAAGAGAAAGTTCCTGTAATTATAGCTACACTAAAAGAATATATGGATACTGTTGGAGCAGAGTTAAGAAAATCTGGCTTTGAAAGATTCGACATATCCAATGTTGAAGGAACTCCAAAAGAGAACCTCGATAGAATTGAAAAAGAATTATCAGAATCTGAGAAGGAAATAAACTCTATTTTAGACAAATTAAATGCTATATCAAAAAAATGGTATGATGAATTACTTGTATTACATGAAATACTTGAAATCGAAAAAGAAAGAGCAGAAGCATACTCATACTGTGGTAAAACTGAAAGAACATATTTGTTAGAAGCATGGGTTCCTAAGAAATATGCAAACAAAATAAAAGAAATTATTGAGAATGCATCAGAAGGTTATGCTGTTGTTGAGATAGCAGAACCTGATGAACCAGAGGAAAAAATCCCTGTGATGCTCGATAATCCAAAAGCTGTAAAGCCATTTGAAATGCTAACTGAGATGTTTGCACCACCAAAGTATAACGAAGTAGACCCAACAATGATGATTGTCCCAGGATTTTTAATGTTCTATGGAATTATGCTCACAGATGCAGTTTATGGTTTTTTATTGGCACTTACAGGACTTGTTCTTTGGAAGAGGCTTGGTAAGGCAAGTGAAGGAGCATACAATTTGGGGTATATATTAACATTAGCAGGAATTGCAACAGTTATTGCAGGTATATTTACTGGTGGATATTTAGGAGACTTTGCAAAGCAGTTCCTTGGGTTTGACATATACAGCACAGCATTTGCACTGGTGAATCCACTTGGGGACAGCCTGTATGTTGGGAGCTCTAATCCATTATTCAGCCTTGGGAACATATCAGTAAATAACGGTCCAATAGCAATATTGTTGTTCTCCATAGTTGTGGGAATCATCCACTTATTTATCGGATTGGCAGTTGGATTTAAAGAAAATCTTAAAAATGGATTTAAAAACGCATTCTTAGACCAAGGTATTTGGTTGTTCTTAATATTGGCATTAGTAATTGGTTTAGCAGTTGGAATGCCGTATATAATAGTAGGGGCAGTGCTTCTTGTAGTGCTTCTGTGTATGATTAAAGGGTACATGAATGGAGGAATACTTGACGCAGGTCTTGGTATGATGGATATTACAGGATTCTTAGGTAATGTTTTATCATATGCAAGGCTTTTGGCGTTATGTTTGGCTACTGGTGGTCTTGCAATGGCTGTAAATATCATGGCTAAATTACTTGGGGATAGTGTCCCAGTAGTTGGGATAATATTGGCTATTATAATGCTTTTATTAGGGCACACATTTAACTTTGTAATGAATGGACTTGGTGCCTTTATACACTCTCTTAGATTGCACTATGTAGAATTCTTTGGTCAGTTCTACGAAGGAGGAGGTAAAAAATTCAGTCCATTCAAAGCTAAAAGGGAATATACAATGCAATAATAAGCATTTACTAAATAACTAATTAAAACTAATCATTACTAAAAGAAAAAAAGAAAAAAAGAAAAGGTGATAAGAATGGTAGTATTTGAAAACCCATTATTACTTGGAGCCATTGGAGCAGGTTTAGCAGTAGGTATAGCAGGTTTAGGTTCTGGTATTGGTGCAGGTATTACAGGAGCAAGTGGTGCAGGAGTTGTTGCAGAAGATGCATCAAAATTCGGTACTGCAATTGTATTCCAGGCATTGCCACAGACACAGGGTCTTTACGGATTCCTTGTAGCAATCCTTATATTGTTCGTGTTCAAAACAGCACCAGAATGGGCTATGCTTGGTGCAGGAGTTGCAACAGGTTTAGCAGGTTTATCAGCAATTGGTCAGGGTATAGCATCATCAGCAGGTCTTGGAGCTGTCGCAGAGGACGACGGAATATTTGGTAAAGCTATGGTTTTCTCAGTTCTTCCAGAAACACAGGCTATCTATGGTTTGTTAGTATCTATCCTTTTATTAGTTGGTGTATTTAGTGGAGATGGTGTTGCTACAATAGCTGCTCTTGGTGCAGGTCTTGCAGTTGGTTTCGCTGGTCTTTCAGGTATCGGACAGGGTATCACAGCAGCAGGTGCTATTGGAGCTACTGCAAGAGACCCAGATGCTATGGGTAAAGGTCTTGTTTTAGCAGTTATGCCAGAAACATTCGCTATATTCGGTTTATTGATAGCAATCTTAATTATGCTCGGAATTATGTTCTAATTCTATTAATTAAAAATTTTTAATTTTTTAAATATTATCTATTATTTATTAAGGTGGAAAAACATGGGAGCAGATAAAATAACTTCCAAAATATTAGATGATGCAAAAAAAACAGCAGATGAAATCAAATCAGAAGCCCAGAGGGAAGCTAATTCCATTTTGGAGAAGGCAAAGAGCGAAGCAGAAATAAAGAAACAAAATATTCTCAAAAAGGGAGAAAAAGAAGCTGAAATGATAAAAAATAGGATAATTGCAGAAGCAAGACTAGGTGCTAAGAAAAAGATGCTCGAAGAAAGAGAAAATCTAATTAATATGGCTATTGAGAAATTAGAAGAAGATTTGATAAAATTACCTCAAAAAGATAATTATAAGGATGTGTTATTAAAGCTCATAATAGAAGGAGTAATCTCAGTTGGTGGAGGAGAATTGATTTTAGAATTAAATGAAAAAGACCTTAAATTAATTGACGATTCAACATTATGGGCTATTGAAAAAGAAATGGAAGATAGATTAAAAAAATCCACAATATTGAAAAAAGGAACTCCTGCAAATATAATAGGTGGATGTATAGTAAAAACAGCCGACAGTTTGAAGGTTTGTGATAACAGTTTAGAGTCAGTATTTGAAAGAAACTTAGAATCCATAAGAGCAAAGGTTGCAGAATTGTTATTCTAAGGAGGTGATTGAATAATTTATTTATAACTTAAAGGTGATTCTAAATGGATATAAGTCAAATAATTGCTGGATTACCTTCCAATATATTTATAATATTGATGGTATTGGCAGGTATTGCAATATTTTTGGTAATAATTATATTTTTAATAAAGTATTTAATGGAAAATGCCCCATTTGCTTATGTTAATGCAAGAGTAAGAAGCATGGAATCTAGATTATTGGATGAACATAAGTTAAATGAATTAATAGAATCAGCTGGAATGACTGAGTTCATAGGATTGTTGGAAGATACTGAATATGGTCCATATATTTCAGATGCATCCAATGATGCCATGGGTATTGAAAAGGCATTGAACACACACTTAGCACATGTTTATCAAACACTATCAGAGATTTCCCCGAGCAAATCAAGAAAAATATTAAAATTATTCGAAAAGAGATTTGATGTTCAAAATATCAAAACACTTCTAAGAGCAAAATATGTTGGATTGGATGCAGAAGAAACTTTTAAATTAATTATTCCACTAGGCACAATACCAGAAAACAAATTAAGAGAATTGTGCGAAACAAAAGCTATTGAAGAAGTTGTAAATGGTTTGGAAGGCACAGAATATTCAAAAATATTATCAAATGAACTTGCAACCTATGAACAAACTGGTAAATTAATCTCATTTGAACTGGCATTAGATAAATACATCCTTGAAAATCTCTGGAAATCGGTGGGCATAGAAGGTACCAATGAAGACATATTTAAGGAATTTGTCGGAGCAATAATTGATATCGAAAACTTAAAAGTGATTTTGAGAGGAAAAGCAGATGGATTATCCTCAGAGAATATTTTAAATTACATACTAAATGTAGGATATGAGCTCGCACCATGGAAGTTGAAGGAGCTCGCTGAATCTGAATCCATCGAAGGAGTAATAAGTTCGTTGGAAGGCACTAAATACGGCACTATAATCTCAGAAAACCTTGAAGAATATGATAAAACCAAAAGTGTATATGTGTTTGAAAAGGCTCTTGATAAATACCTTGCAAAGATTGGAAAGAATTTATCACTTAGACAGCCATTTGGTGTTGGACCAGTAATTGGATTAATTACTTCAAAAGAACAAGAAATAAAGAATTTAAAGATAATTATAAAAGGAAAGATAGAAGGATTGCCATCAAACCAAATAAGAGAATTGCTTACGGCGTAATTCTATAATTTATAAAAAGATTAAAGGGATATTATGAAAATAGGTGTGGTTGGAGACCTCGATATGACTATGGGATTTAGGCTTGCTGGTCTCGTAGATGTATATGAGGTTAAAAATACAGATGAGGCATTAAATGCCATTGAGGAACTTGACAGCAGAGAGGATATTGGATTAATTATAATTCCTGAGAAACTTGGTGAATCTATAAGAGATAAACTCTCTAAATTAAATAAGTTTGTTGTAGAAATTCCAGACAAAAATGGACCAATAGTTAGGGAGCATGACCCAGTTAAAGTCCTCGTAAGAAAAGCTGTGGGTATTGAACTTAAATAACATTAAAATTAGATACTTAAAAAATATATATATGGATATTGAGGTGAAAAGTATGGTATCAGGCAAAATTGTGAAAATAGCAGGTCCTGTTGTTGTAGCCGACGGTATGAAAGGCGCCCAAATGTATGAAGTTGTTAAAGTAGGTGAAGAAGGATTAACAGGAGAGATTATTCAGTTACAAAATGATAAGGCAGTTATCCAGGTTTATGAAGAAACCGCAGGTATAAAACCAGGGGAACCAGTTGAAGGTACAGGAGCTCCGTTGTCAGCTGAGCTCGGACCTGGTATGTTAAAGGCTATGTACGATGGTATCCAAAGACCATTGACGGCAATCGAATCCGAAACAGGCGACATATTTATACCAAGAGGGGTTAGTGTTCCTTCATTACCAAGGGATATAAAATGGGATTTCACACCAACTGTAAATGTTGGAGATTATGTTGAAGAAGGAGATATTATAGGGACAGTTCCAGAAACAAAATCCATTGTTCATAGAATATTAGTTCCTGTTGGAGTAAAGGGAAAAATCAAAGAAATAAAATCAGGAAGTTTCACCGTTGAAGAAACTGTTGCAGTTGTTGAAACAGAAAATGGGGAAGAAAAAGAAATTATGATGATGCAAAAATGGCCTGTAAGAAAGCCAAGACCATACAAAGAAAAATTACCGCCAGTAATTCCATTAATCACAGGTCAGAGAGTTGAAGATACATTCTTCGGTCTTGCAAAAGGTGGTGCATCAGCAATTCCAGGTCCATTCGGAAGTGGTAAAACAGTTACACAGCACCAGTTGGCAAAATGGGCAGATGCCGATGTTGTGGTATATATCGGATGTGGGGAAAGAGGAAACGAGATGACCGAGGTAATTGAAGAATTCCCACACTTAGATGACATTAAAACAGGAAACAAATTGATGGACAGAACAGTTTTAATTGCAAACACATCAAACATGCCGGTTGCAGCAAGGGAAGCATCAGTTTATACTGGAATTACGATTGCAGAATATTTCAGAGATATGGGATACGGTGTTCTCTTAACAGCTGACTCCACATCAAGATGGGCAGAGGCAATGAGGGAGATTTCAGGAAGATTGGAAGAAATGCCTGGGGAAGAAGGTTATCCAGCATACCTTGCTTCAAGATTGGCACAGTTCTACGAAAGAGCAGGAAGAGTCGAATGTTTAGGTAAGGAAGAAAAACAAGGATTTATATGTATCGTTGGTGCTGTTTCACCGCCAGGTGGGGACTTCTCAGAACCTGTTACATCAAACACATTGAGGATTGTTAAGGTATTCTGGGCATTGGATGCAAACCTTGCAAGAAGAAGACACTTCCCTGCTATTAACTGGTTGCAGAGTTACTCACTCTACTTGGATGACATTGCAGACTGGTGGAAACAAAACACAGGAGCTGACTGGAGAGAATTAAGAGACGAAGCTATGAACTTATTGCAGAAGGAAGCAGAATTGCAAGAAATCGTTCAGTTAGTTGGTCCTGATGCACTCCCAGATAGAGAAAGAGTTATCTTAGAAGTTGCAAGAATGCTTAGGGAGGATTTCTTACAACAGGATGCATTCAGTGAAATAGACAGTTACTGTTCTCCAATGAAACAATACACCATGTTGAAAGTAATCATGACATTCTATAAGAAAGCATTAGATGCAGTTGCAAAAGGAGCAGACCCAGCAGAAATTTCAAAAGTTTCTGTTAAAGGAGATATAGCTAAAATGAAATATGTTCCAGAAAATGAATTCTTAAATAAGAATGCTCCAGAGATTATAAATAAAATAGATAAAGAATTAAACGCATTATTGTAAATACCCCCAATAAATTATAATTTATATTAATTTATCTTTAATTTATTTAATTTTAATATTTTTAATACCTATACCTATATGACAAAAATAAAGGAGGGTTATATATGGATGCTTTGGAAAAAAACATAGAATATACATCAGTATCAAGTGTTGCCGGTCCATTGATAGTAGTAGAAGGAATTAAAGGAGTAGCTTACGGAGAAATCGTAAATATCACATGTCCAGATGGAGAAAAAAGAACAGGACAGGTTTTAGAAGCAAGGGAAGATGTTGCAGTTGTTCAGGTTTTCGAAGGGACAACAGCATTGAACACAAATGAAACAAAAGTAAGATTTACAGGAGAAACTGCAAAAATCGGAGTATCTCCTGAAATGCTTGGTAGAATATTCAACGGTGCTGGAAAACCACTTGACGGCGGTCCTGAAATTATACCTGAGAAAAAACTCGATATTAACGGATACCCATTAAACCCAGTTTCAAGAAAAAGCCCAAATGACTTCGTTCAGACAGGTATCTCCACAATAGACGGAACAAACACACTTGTTAGAGGTCAGAAATTACCTATATTCTCAGGTTCAGGTCTTCCACACAACCTCTTAGCAGCACAGATTGCAAGACAGGCTAAGGTTAAAGGAGAAGGGGAACAGTTTGCGGTAGTATTCGCAGCTATGGGTATTACAGCAGAGGAAGCAAACTACTTCATGGAAGAATTCAAAAGAACCGGAGCTCTTGAAAAAGCAGTAGTTTATATTAACCTTGCAGATGACCCAGCTATCGAAAGAATCCTTACACCAAGAATTGCATTAACAACAGCAGAATACCTTGCTTATGAAAAGGGAATGCACGTTTTAGTTATCTTAACAGATATTACAAACTACTGTGAAGCTTTAAGGGAAATTGCAGCAGCAAGAAACGAGGTTCCAGGAAGAAGAGGTTACCCTGGTTACATGTATACTGACCTTGCTACACTCTACGAAAGAGCAGGAAGGGTTAAAGGTAGAGAAGGAACAGTTACACAGATACCTATCTTAACAATGCCACACGACGACATTACCCACCCAATCCCTGACTTGACAGGATATATTACAGAAGGTCAGATAGTTCTTTCAAGAGAGCTCAACAGAAAAGGTATATACCCACCAGTTGATGTTCTTCCATCACTTTCAAGATTGGCAGGAAACGGACAGGGAGAAGGTAAAACAAGAGATGACCATTCAAAAGTTATAAGCCAGGTATATGCAGCTTATGCAGAAGGTAGAGGTTTAAGAGACCTTGTTGCTGTTGTTGGGGAAGAAGCTCTTACAGAAAGAGATAGGGCATACTTAAAACTTGCAGATGAATTTGAAAAGAGATTCGTTCAGCAAGGAAAAGATGAAGACAGAAGTATTGAAGAAACATTAGACATAGTCTGGGAATTATTAACAATACTCCCAAGAGAAGAATTGAAGAGAGTTCCAGAAGATTTAATTGAAAAATACCTTCCAAAAAAATAATAACATAATATAAAAACATAAACTATTGTCCTAACTTTTTAATTTTTTTATTTTTAACTATAATTTCACTTTTGAGGGATAAAATGGCAGATGTTAATCCTACAAGGATGGAACTGTTAAAGCTTAAAACCAAAATTAAACTTGCTCAAAAAGGGCATAAGCTATTAAAACAGAAAAGAGACGCTCTTATAATGGAGTTTTTTGAGATATTAGACCAGGCATCAGGTATTAGGGACAAGGTAAATAATGCCCTTGAAAAAGCATACAAGAACTTAATAATGGCACAGGCAGTAATGGGGACTCTGGCAGTTAAAGAGGCTTCCTTTGCATCAAAAAATGAGAACATTAAATTAGATGCAGATACAAGAAACATTATGGGTGTTACAGTTCCTGTTCTCGAAATCGAAAATGTTAAAAGAAGTATGGCAGATAGAGGATATGGTCCTTATGGAATATCTTCAAAACTTGATGAAGCTGCAAAAGAATTTGAAGAAGCATTGGAACTTATTGTAGAGCTCGCAGAGATAGAAACTTCCATAAAATTACTTGCAGAAGAAATAATTACAACAAAAAGAAGAGTAAATGCTCTTGAATATGTTGTAATACCAAGAATGGAAGAAACACGAAAATATATTGCCATGAGATTGGATGAAATGGAAAGGGAGAACTTCTTCAGATTGAAGTTAATTAAGGCTAGAATTGATGCTAGGGAAGAAGAAGCCTAATAGGTTCCAATCGACACGAGCGATAGCGAGTGGAGATTGGACTTTTGATACAACTTTTTCTAAAAGTTGCAGGGGGAGTTTCTTCAGATTGAAGTTAATTAAGGCTAGAATTGATGCTAGGGAAGAAGAGGCTTAATTAAAATTTAAGTTCTAAAAGAACTAATATTTATATTATAACTTTTTATAAACCTTTTGGTGGTTTTATGTTCAAAATTATAGGAAGAATTGGCGATATTGAAGAAGCATTAAGGGAAAAGAAATACCCTGGAAAAATTAAATTGGAAGTTCAAGGTAAAAGAGAACCTATCATCGCAGACGAGGATGTAGAATTTAAGGCAGGGGAAATCAAAACTATAAAAATAAAAAAGATAGAGCTTCATCCATATACAATTTCATTTATTGACGCCTATGCAAAACATAGTGTGGGAACGACTTTATCTATTGGAGAAGATATCCCAATGCCATTTGATTCAGAAAGAGTTGCAGAATATGCAATATTCGCAGCTATAAAAGATGGAATCGTTAAAAAAGGAGATATTATAGGTAGCATAATGATGTTACATGGGGAACAGTAAATAAGCATTTTGTATTACATTATTATTTTTATATATTAAGTTAGATATTATTTAATATTATATTATATTTAAATATTTTATATTATAACTATAATTTTTTTAGAACATTTTTTATAAACCTGTTTTATATATTAAAATTTACAATAATAAATTAATTGTGATAATATGAACGATAAAACCATTTACAAATTTTTACATGGTCTAAACACAAATTTTAAGAGAAAAACATTAAAAGAATTGCTAAATGAAGAAAAGCCCCACGTGATTATAAATGGAAAACGACACAGGATAAAAAAAAGAGAACTAGATTTATTAAAAGAATTAAATGTTGATGAGAATTTAAAAATACCGATAGTTTTGGAAATTGATGCTTCTCTGGAATGTGGAACTGTAAAAATAGAAGGGAATGAAGAGGTAAAAGTAGTTTCCAAGATATTAGGTAAAGAAATAAACATCTTTAACGAAGAGAGAATAATTTACATATATAAACCAGAGCTCCGAATTTTAAGAAGGGAGCTCCCCACAACTACAACATATTTATTTAGAATGAGCTCCTGCTGAGTGGATATGATGAACAGAATACGAAAGAAAAAATACCGCGGTATTGACCCGTTTAAAAAAATGATGAATGACCAAAAAAATGTGGAAAAATTATATAAAATATATTACATAATAAATATATGGGTTTGGTTTGCCATGTTGTTAGGTTCCATAATTTTTATAATATGGGCAGTTAAATATTTAGGTTCAATTAATTAAATACCATGAATAAATAGAATATTGTAATTGCAAAAATGAGGGATTCTATGAATGAATATGTTTTATATTTCACAATGTTCGCCCTATTGGTGGGTGCATTATCGTCATTAAAATTATGCTTCCACAAAAATACGTCAAATGTGTTAATAGGGGAAGGATTGATGGCCATCATAGTGGCTACTTTCTTGGTAGTTCTTTCAACAGGGTTTGGTGTATCCTTTGGAGAAACTGTGGCACTATTTATACTTGTAGCGGGACCTGTGGGGACAATAGCATTTTCAAAAGTCATGAAAAGGAACAAAGTTGAAAATATGGAGTAAATGTAAATAACTATGAAATTAAATTATTTTCCCTTAAAAACACACATTAATGTATTTGCCTCCTTTCCACTAATAAATGCTCTGCTTATTATTCTTTTAAATATTGTTTTGCACAATTCTTTTCTATACTCTGGAATATATTTATTTTTATCCACAAATTCATTGAAAATATTTAATAAAACATCCTTTTCAAGCTTAGACGCTTCTCTCATATTTACATTGTAAGGAGTTTCCAGAGATGAAACATACAATTCATAAAGTATAACAGAAACTGCATGAGATAGATTCATTATCGGATATTCTTTTGATGTGGGTATGGATACAAACAAATCACACAATTCAAGCTCTTTATTGCTTAATCCATCATCTTCCCTTCCAAAGACAATACCCATTGTTCCATTTAGTGTTTTATGTTTCTCCGCGAGCTCCCGTGGTGTGATAGGAACTCTTTTTATATTTCTATCACCGGAAATTGCACCAGAAGTCCCAACTACAAAGTCAATGTCTTTTATAGCATCTTCTAAATTGTTATAAAATTTTGCATTATTCAGAACTTCCTTTGCATGGACTGCCCTTATATATGCTTCATCATTTAATATACTCCTATCTCCAACAATCCTCAATTCATTTACTCCAAAATTCATCATATTTCTCGCAATTGCTCCAACATTTCCACTGTATTTTGGATTTACTAAAATAACTACTGCCTTCATCTCATCATCACTTTTTACTTCTTTTATTTTATTAAATTACAGCCAAATATAACGCTATTGCACATAAACTGCCCACAAGAGTGCATGTGAAATTGACATGTTCGTTGTTGAATATTCCTCTTCTTTCAAGCAGAGCTCCGAAAAGGCTATCGGATAAATTTCCAAGTATTCCCGAGATTGTTCCTATCCATATTAAATTATAGTTATTAAATAATATACTCGATAATATTCCTATTAAAAATGCTCCAACAATTCCCGCAAATGTTCCATATAATGATACTCCACCGTCTGTCCCTTTTTCAACCTTTTCCAATGTTGTTATTAATCTTGGTGTTTCATTTGAGAGAACCCCTAATTCTGATGAAAATGTATCTGATGTAGCTGCTGAGATTGAGCCAATATATCCAAATAATGCAATGCTATAATCTATAATTCCAAATATATAAAGCAATACAATTATAACTGCCAGAGCTCCGTTTGCAAGCACATTTTTTATTGTTCTTTTGCATTCACTTATGCCCATGCGATTTTTTTTAGAATAACCCACTTTACTCACTAGACTTCCAAAAACTAAAAAACATACCATTATAATTAACCAATTTAGGTTTGTTCCCATGAGTATTATAAAAGCCATTGCAGAGGAACACAATATCCCACAATTATCTAAAAATCCCTTTTTCTTTATAGCATATGCCAATACCAATACTATGATTAAGGAAGAAACAAATTTTACATAAATGTCCATTTTTTCCACCAAGATTAACAGATATTAATACATCCCTATAAACAGTATTTGAATTATTTACGGCGATATTTAAAAGAGCCGGACTGTCCAAGAATACTATGTTGGTTTTAAAGATGGGAATACGATATATTTAACATGCTTTTTAAATTGACCGTAATAAAAATATTTATAATATTTCGTTAAATGAACATATATATAGTTTTTGAATTATGGTTGTTCCCAATCAAAAACAGTATTTTAAAATTATTTTTTGATGTATTTTGATGCAATAATAAATATAATGACAAATATACTATAAAAATAACTATTAAATATAATAATATTTTTAAATGTTTATTAAATTAATATAATTACATCTTATGGTGATATGATGGTAAAATTAATGCTTGCTCTTGATGTAATGGACAAAAAAGAAGCTTTGAAGATAGCTGATGAAACTTCGGATTATGTTGATGCAATCAAAATAGGATATCCCTTAGTTTTAGCTGTTGGATTGGATATTGTTAAAGAAATAAAGGATAAAACAAAAAAAGAAGTTATATGTGATTTTAAAGTGGCAGATATTCCATCAACAAATGAAAAAATTGCAAATTTAACATTAAAATATGCGGATGGGATTATTTGTCATGGATTTGTGGGAAGGGATAGTGTAAAAGCCATACAAAAGATAGCAAAACAGTATGAACTGGAAACAGGTAACAAAAAAAAGGTAATAATGGTTACCGAAATGTCCCATCCTGGTGCAGTGGAATTTATGCAACCTATTGCAGATGAGCTCGCAGAAGTTGCCAAAGAGTTAAATGTAAGTGGTATTGTTGCCCCATCAACAAGACCTGAGAGGTTAAATGAAATAAAAAACATTGTTGGAGATATTCCCATAATTTCTCCCGGCATTGGTGCCCAAGGGGGAGATTTAGACAGTGTATTAAATATATTGGGGAAAAATGATTATGTTATTGTTGGGAGGGCCATATATGAAAATGAAAACCCAAAAGAAAGTGCCCATAAATATAGTATATTATTAAATAAGAGCTAATATATAATTAATAGAATATATTTTTATTTTTTATGGGATAACATGAAATTGGATAAGATAATGCATGTTGATGACAAAGTGATAGCAAACTCCATGAAAAAAGTGTTTAAGGAAGAAATTGGTGAAATAGAACGGGAATTGAGGGAACTATATACCAAATACAATATCAAAAGTAGCAAAGAGGCGGAATTAATATCACCTCAGGATGAAGAAACCAAGAATGATTTGGAAAGAATTAAAGAACTTGAAGATGAATTGGAGAAGTTAAATTCTTATTTAAGGGAAGTTAATATGAAAACCATATAAAGGGGAGATTATGAAAGTAGTAATTACAAGACCAACAGAACAGGGGATTAAATTTGCCAATCTATTAAAAAAAGAAGATGATGATTTTGAACCAATATTAATTCCAACCTTGGAATTGGTATTTAAAGATGTATGTGTAGATTTGGACAAATACGATTGGGTGGTATTTACAAGTCCCAGGGGGGTCATGGGACTGTTTAAGAATTTGGATGAATCAGGGATTAAAAAAATAAATGATAAAAAAATAGGAGTAATTGGGATAGAAACTGCAAAAGAATTTAAAAAGATATTTAAAAAAGATGTGAATGTAATCCCTAATGAATATACCGCAGACAATCTTTTAGAAGCTTTAAAAGAGCATGTAAAAGATGATGAAAAGGTTTTAATACCTACAACACCATCGGCAAGAGATATTTTACATAAAAATCTAAATGCAGATTTGGTGTTTGTCTATTCCTCAGAAGAGCCAAATAAGATAAAAAATAAACTCAGAGAATTGAAAAATACAATAATTAAAGAAGAAAATAATAATAAAAAAATAATATTGACTTTCACAAGTGGTTTGACTGCAAAGAATTTTTTTAAAAATTCGGACACCGAGTTATTAAATCTATTAAAAAATCATTACATTGTTTCAATAGGTCCTATCACAAACCGCGTTATTGAGGACTATGGTTTTAATGGATATATCCCGAAAGAATATACAGTCAATGGCATGATTGAAGTTATTAAATCTTTAAAAAATAAATAAATATAGGTGGTTTTATGAAGATAGGTATAATATCGGATACCCACGATTATCTGCCAAATATAAAAAAGGCGGTGGATATTTTTAATAATGAAAATGTTGATATAGTCGTTCATTGTGGTGATTTTGTTTCTCTCTTTGTTATAAAAGAATTTGAAAGATTAAATGCACGGGTTGTAGCAACGTATGGGAATAATGATGGTGAAAGAACAAAGTTAAAAGAATGGTTAAAAGAGTTAAATGAAGAAAATGAAATAGATGAGTATTTAAGTTTTGAAGCTGATTCACTAAAATTTTTTGTTCTGCATGGAACCAATAACGAGCTCCTAGATGCCATAATCAAATCCAAAAATTATGATGTTGTGATATATGGGCATACTCATGAAAGGGTGTTTGAAGAAATTGATAATGTTTTGGTCATAAATCCAGGGGAGTGTTGCGGATACCTAAGTGGAATCGCCACAATCGGTATATTAGACACTGTATCAAAAAAATATGAAGAATTTGAACTATAATTTTAAAATTTATGAGGGGATGATATGGAATATATTATTAAAAAAGAAATAGATTTCAAAGAGCCAGTAGTAATCACGGGCTTTCCAAGTATTGGGCTTATTGGAAATATAGCAACCCATCAAATTGTCAAAGAACTCAATTTAGATTTTATAGGTTATTTCGATTCTCCGCATATTCCGCCCATCATGTCGGTGGAAAATGGAATTATATATCCTCCAATAAGAGTATATGGGAATGAAAATCTGGTGGTGGTATTTTCTGAGGTTTTGATTCCTCCAAATATTGTTTATAGTTTAACGGATAAACTATTGGAATATGTTGCAAATATAAATCCAAAAATTATCGTTAATTTAGATGGCATCACTGCCTTAAATCCAAAAAATACATATGCTGTTTCCACATCCGATGAGATATTAAAATCTATAAAGGAGCAAAATATACCAATTTTAGAATTTGGAATGGTTGGAGGAATGTCTGGAATCATATCTTTAAAAAGTGCCGATAAAAACATCCCTTCGTTATGTCTAATGGCAGAAACCCCAGGTTTAAGACCTGACCCTATGGGGGCTTCCAATATTATTGGAGTGTTAAATAAGCTATACAATCTAAATGTAAATACTGAGGAATTAATAAAAGAAGATGAAGAAATAAAAGAAAAACTTAGAAAACTTGCAGAGGAACACCTTAAACTCATGTCTAAACAGAAAGTCGAAAATCCCATGTATTTATAAGAAATTAAATTAATATTTAATAATATTTAAAAAAGTGATATTATGAAAATTACTGCCCTAACAGGAATATCTCCAACTAATATTTCCGGGTTGGTTAAGAACCATATAAAAACATTTAATTTAAAAAATTTCTCCAATGTTCTTGCTTTAACTTCGCTAAATGTCGGTGATTTTGTATTTATAACTGATGTAGCAAAAGAGGATATTATTTCAGGCACAGAGGGGATTGTGGCACAGATTAAAAAATTAACAATATATTCCCAAAAAGAAAATCCTGCATATTTTGAAGAAATCGACTCCATTGTTGCAAAAGTTCAGCTTGAAGTTGTTGGATATGGTGTTTGCGTTAATGCTGTGAATACAGATATATTAAATCCTTCAATAGTGATGGTGAAGATAAAATCCATATATGGATAAGTAGCAATAAATAATATATAAAAAATAGAACCTATATAATGAAAATTAGAATATAAATAATGGTGATATTATGAAAATTATAGGAATATGTGGTTCCCCAAGAAACGGAAATACATCATTTTTAATAAAAGAAGCATTGAAATCTGCCGAAGAAGAAGGTGCAGAAACAGAATTCATATCACTATCCGATAAAGAATTGAATCCATGTATTGCCTGTGAAGTATGTAAGCAAGAAGGCGAATGTGTAATCATGGATGATATAAACGAAATTTTAGAGAAGATGAAAGAAGCTGATGGTATTATAATTGGTTCACCCGTTTATTTTGGAGGAGTTAGTGCCCAAACAAAGATGTTGTTTGACAGGTCCAGACCTTGTAGAATTGGATTCAAATTAAAAAACAAAATTGGTGGGGCAATATCTGTTGGAGCTTCAAGAAATGGAGGTCAAGAAACTACAATAAGGCAAATCCATGACTTCATGTTAATACACTCCATGATTGTTGTTGGAGATAAAGAACCAACTGCGCACTATGGTGGAACCGGTGTTGGTGGTGCTGTGGATGCCTGCGAAAATGACGAAGCTGGTATAAATACGGCGAGAAACTTAGGTAAAAAAGTCGCAGAAGTTGTTAAATTGATTAAAAAAGAATAAAGTTAGGTAAGAACTTAATCATTTTATTTCTCTTTTTTATTATATTTACTTTAAAAATTATTTAATTTAAAAAATTTACTTGATTAAAAGAATAAATAAAATAATTAGGTTCCTTCTCTCCAATCACTTAAATACTTTCTTTGCTCAGGGGTGAGCTCATCTATTTCAACACCCATGGACTTTAATTTTAATGAAGCTATTCTCAAATCCTGTTCATAAGGAATTTCATATACTTTATTTTCGAGCTCTCCATGGCTTTCTTTTACGAATTTTGCACTAAGTGCCTGGTTTGCAAAGCTCATATCCATAACTTCACATGGATGACCGTCTCCACATGCCAGATTTACAAGTCTTCCTTCTCCAAGGAGATATAATTTTTTATTTCCTAAATCGTATTCTTCAATATTCATTCTAACGGTTCTAACTGATTTTGAGAGGTTTATTAAATCATTTTTATTTATTTCATTGTCAAAATGACCTGCATTTGCAAGGACCGCTCCATCCTTCATTACCAATAGGTGTTCAGCCCTTATTATATCTTTACATCCTGTTGTGGTTATGAATATATCCCCTATCCTTGCAGCATCATCCATTTTCATAACCCTAAATCCATCCATCTTAGCTTCCAATGCTCTAATGGAATCTACCTCTGTAATTATAACATTTGCGCCCATTCCTGATGCCCTCATTGCTACTCCTCTACCGCACCAACCATATCCTGCAACTACAACATTTTTTCCAGCAATTAAAAGATTTGTAGTTCTTATGATACCATCTATTGCGCTCTGTCCAGTTCCATATCTGTTGTCAAACAGGTGTTTTGTGTATGCATCATTTACATTAACCACAGGGAATTTTAGAGCTCCTTCCTCAGCCATTGCCTTTAATCTTATAACGCCTGTTGTAGTTTCTTCACATCCACCCATGATATTATCTAGGAGCTCTGTTCTTTGAGAGTGCAATAGGAATATCAAATCTGCACCGTCATCTATAATTATGTCAGGATTATGGTCTAAAACTTTGTTTAAATTTTCATAATATTCTTCGTTTGTTTCTCCTCTCCATGCATAAACATTCATGCCTTTTTTTGCACAGGCGGCGGCAACGTCATCCTGAGTGGATAATGGATTACATCCAGTAATGGCAATTTCTGCTCCACCGTTCATTAAGGTTTCCGCCAATACCGCAGTTTTAGCCTCCAGATGAAGTGCCATACCAATAGTAAGACCTTCAAATGGTTTTTCCTTTATGAATTCTTCTCTTATTAATTTTAAAACAGGCATATGTTTTTTTGCCCATTCTATTTTTAATTCTCCATTAGGAGCGAGATTTAAATCTTTAACTTTACTCACGATTTCACCAAGTATTTTTTTATTTTCGCTTGCATAGCAAGCAGGTAATAAAATGCAAAATATTTTGTCTAATTATTTAATAATTTTAATATACTCTTAATTAATCATTTATTTAATTTTATTTAAATTATACCTCAATATTATTTTTTTATATTATTTTTATAATTTTTCATTTTTTTCATTGAATAAATCTCCAAAGTATTTTTCAATAATATACCACGCCCCTTGCGGTGGAATTATTCCTATTTCCGTGATAATCCCATCGATATACTGTGCTGGCGTGATATCAAAAGCAGGATTTCTTAATTTTATTTTATCTGCATATTCTTCTTCAAATACATGTATTTCATCAGGATTCCTTTCTTCTATATCTATTAATTCTCCAACTATGGTTTTTGGATGAAACTTGTAAGTCTCCGCAGCTGTTAAAAATGGAACCCTTCTTTCATGTGCAATGAGTGCTATCTGGGATGTTCCTATCTTATTTACCAAACATCCATTTGAAGTAATGGCATCTGCCCCAACAACAACTAAATCCACTTCTTTTATAAAATATCTAACTGCACTATCTACTATCAATGTAGTATCTATCCCTTCATCAGCAAGGTCTTTTGCCGTTAAATATCCTTGATTCCTTGGGCGCGTTTCTGTGCAGATGACCTTTATATTTTTTCCATTCCTATGTGCTGTTTTTATAACATTTAATGCAACTTCTGAATTGCAATGGGTTAATATAGTATATCCATCCTTTATTCTATTTGAACCGATTTCCCCTATTTTTTTCGTTGCCTCTGACGAAGATTTGATAAATTCATCCGCTTTATTTATTACTGCTTCTTTTGGATTCTTCTCATTTAATCCATTTAAAACATACTTTACAGCATTTGGAAGAGATACCGCCGTTGGTCTTGCAGATTTTAAAATATTGCCTGCATCAATCATCTTATTTTTGAACTCATCATCATTTAAATCAGCAATGGATTTTGCGTAATTCTTTAAAGCTTTTGCCGCAGCTCTCCCTATTCTCCCGGCCCCTCTTATTTCCATGCTTTTTATTTTTTCATATGTTTCATAAATAACATCCATGCCCATAGTTTCATCTCAAAAAATTTAAAAAATTTAATTATATAAAAACTTAAATAGTTACGGCATATATTTCATCGTCGTACTATTCATACGGACGGTCTTCTTATATTGATAAAAATAACTATTAGAAATAATTAATAAGAGCTCGACATTTTTATTGTGAGCTCAGTAGTTTTGATATTAATTTTACAATATCTTTTGAACTTAAAACCCCTATAATCTTGTCCTCCCTGAGCTCAGAAACAACATATAAATGATGTATATTATTCTCAGCCATAACCGCAGCTGCTTTTTCAAGGGGTGCGGTGGGACTTATTGTAATTAACTTAGATACCATTATATCTTCTGCTTTTAATTCATCCAAGTTCTCATTATAATGCTTCAATACATCTATATCAGTTATAATTCCCCAATATACATTGTTATCATCAGAAACCACCACTGATGAGATATTATTTTTACCCATTACTTTAATTACATCTGATATGCTATCTTTTAATGATACTTCATATATGCCCCTGGTCATTAAATCTCTAACAAAATATTTTGAAAGCATTGTTTCACCAAACATGTTTTTACAGTATTTTATATACTTCGCATATTTTATATAATTTATTAAATAGATTAGTCAAAATCTAAATTTTGATTTATTATTACTTTATTTTATTTATCAATACATACTATAAATATTATTCAACACTAAGATTCGTGAAATTATGAGACACAAAAAAAATATTAAAAAAATAAAAAACATTGCACTTGAAAGAATCGATATACTAATGAGTCTTGCAGAAGAAGAAGCTAAAAAAAACCGACTAGATAGGGTAAAACGATATGTGGAATTAAGTAGAAAAATTGCAATGAAAATGAGAATGCCCTTCCCAAAAAAATGGAAAAGAAGAATATGTAAAAAGTGTGGGGCATTTCTAATTTTTGGAAAAAATGCGAGAGTTAGAATAAAAAGCAACAAATGCCATCCTCATGTCATAATCACATGTTTAGATTGTGGTAATGCCATTAAAATTCCAATGATTAGGGAAAAGAAATTAAAAAGGAAAGTCACCAATAAATAAGGACAAATAGTATAGACAATATCCATATCTAATTGCACTTTGGAAGATTATATAAAATATAAAATAGTAAAAGTATAATATATTAAAAACACGTTTATAAAATTAAGAAATAACATATATGACATATATTATCAAGAAATACGCCCCAATACGCATAATTATCTACACAAAAAATATTAATATATTAATTAGAAACATGTTAATAACCACATTTGGGGGCATGCTATGGAACCTTCACACGATATAGAACAGGATAAGAAATTAGAATCCGAGATAGAGCAGGAGTGTTTAGAGTCCGATTTAGAGATGGAATTTAATAAAAAATCTGAAAATCTGAAAAAAATAATGGATAGATTACAGAATAGAATAAAACATGCTGTTATCAGTAATGATGCTGATGACAATAATCCAGAGAAATCCAATATCGATGAACAAGTTAATTATTTAAAAGAAATCAATGAGAAATTGGATAAATTACCTAAAATAGTGTCTGATGCAGATAATTCAAAGATTGAAGATACATTAAATCAGATACTTGAAAAAATAAATGTCCTTATTGATAAAAACAACGAGTATTCTTCAAAATTGGACAATATCATCCTTGAAATTGATAAAGTATTAACTAAAATAGAAGATATGTCTGAAAAAGCTTTAAAATTATATGAAAGTGGAAATATAACCATATTGGATATTATAAATCTTATAAAAGAAATAAATTTGGGAATTAATGATATAAAAGACATTTTAAATAATTATAAAGATGAAAACATTGATAAAGCCATAGAAATAGCAGATAATTTAAATAATAAAATGGATACCTATATAGAAGAATTTGAAAAAATAAAAGCAAGTATAGGTAGCTAAAAAACTATATATAGAGAAGGTGATTGC